>JBLHVX010000050.1:0-11868 GCA_047628835.1 Granulosicoccus sp. | reverse complement strand
CTCCGATGTGATCGGTAAAAAATGAAACGGTACTTCATACCAGTCACACAAAGAGCGCATAACTTCATGGTTAGATACCACGCCAACAATATTGATAGGTAAGGAACCGCGCTTCCATGCATTGAGCAAATGACTTAAACAATGCCCCCATTGGGATACTGCAATTAACACCTTTGGTTTGTGCTGAGTATCCACCAGTTCCCATGTCATACCATAACGCTCGGCCAACGGCTGAAAACACACTGTCACTTCATCAAGTGGCTTTCCACCCTCACATGACTCAAATACCGTGCGCATAAAAAACCGTGATGCTGACACATCTTCAAACTGAGATGATTCACGAATATTAAACCCCTGAAGGGCGAATAGATTGGCTACTGCAGCAACAATACCCGGCTGATCTTTACAGCTGAGCTTAAGAACAATATCGGTAGTTTGAGTCATAATATTTATTTTTTATAATACGAGTTTATAGAATACGAATAGACAAGAATACTAACTGAAGAAAAAGAGATATGAAACTGATTTCATCACAAAAAGAAGAGAGCTAACTACGAATTCAGAGGTGTGTAGCGTATTAAACTAGATAAGCAGAAAAATTAAGCATAAAAATAAACGCAAGAGGACTATAAGCCTATACGACTTTAATATGCCAAGGCTCAAACCGAACCCCTAGATTATTCCCCTCGTCGTAGCGAATAGTGATATAACCTAAATCTTGCATGCGTTTAAATTCATCTGTTTGAGAAAATGCGTCAGTGAAGTTCTTGCCGCCCCAGCCTTTACGACCCACGTCAAAGTCACCAATGCCGTGATAAGAGTAACCTGGCGGAGCTAATGAACGAGAGGCACGGGACAAATTCCCATTCACCCTCATCACTTTCGCTAAGAACAGATGGAGCTGTTTAACATTTGAACGAATGCCAGAGGTTAAAATAATACCCTCGCCGACATTGTCACGTAATTTTTTGTAATACTGAAAGGATTGCTCTTTAAATAAGTAATGCCCTGTATGTGGCACTTTAAACGTGTGCTGCTTTTTAATTTTATCGGTCAGTGAGGCTATGACTTTTTCGCCATAAAAACCATAATCTGCTGCCTTAGTAGCAAATACTTTTTCTATAAAATCCAGTTCCGCTTTAGTAAAACCCCCGACCACTTGAAAACGTTTGGCAAACACTAAGGCATCATCAAAGTTAAGAACATTGAAATGGCCATATCCTATTTGGCTTTGTAATTTTTTCAAACGTAAATGAATAGAATGTAACAACGGCTTATCTTCCGCACTAACGAAAAGGTCATCACTGTAATCTTGCTCGAAATAAATCGCTTTATTAACTGTACTTGTTGTAGGTGTCAGTGGTGATTGCGTTGGCACTGATACCGATTGTATCTTAGACCCATGCGCAAGCGTATCTACAAGCTTAGAGTTTTTAGGCTCTCCCACTAGATCACTTATAGACATCGGGGAAATGGGTGACTGGCCAGTCAAAACTAAAGAGGGGTTTATTAAAACAGCTCTGTTTTCATGGTCACTAACAGGATCAAATAACGGTGGCTCGAAATCTGTTAAATCTATTGGGGTATTGCTAGAAAGGCTATCGTTGTCTACAAACGATTGCTGAGCACTGAACATACGATTCGCCGCATGAGGTAATAATACCCCCGCGCCCATCGCCAACAAACCCGTTATTACTTGCCTACGCTTCATAACACTGTTTCATAAAATGCTTATTACTCTTTATCAAGCCAACATCTATGGTTAAGTGTAGCAATAAACCACAAAAATAGCCCAAATATGCCCGTTTTATATGGTTTATTAATAGTTAATCTGTATTTCCCATTACAAAACGACCAACACAAACTCGATTCATGTAAAATATCACGCGAAGATAACCACCTACCACCGTCCAAAATAGCATCGCCAAAAAAGTACCACGTATTTCATGAATACCCACTAACACTATGACTTATTCCCCTCACCGTTTTTCAGTCGCCCCGATGATGGATTGGAGTGACCGCCATTGCCGTTATTTATGGCGTTTAATATCTCAGCACTCACGCCTATATACCGAGATGATAACAACCGGTGCTTTGCTACACCGTGAGCCTGCGCGTTTTTTAGACTACAACCCCGAAGAACATCCGTTGGCATTACAACTGGGCGGGAGTGATGCTGATGAGTTAGCGCAATGCGCGGTATTGGCCGAGCAATGGGGTTACGATGAAGTAAATTTGAATTGTGGTTGCCCTAGTGATCGCGTGCAGAACAGGATGATTGGCGCATGTTTAATGGAGCATCCAGAGACGGTCGCCGATGCTTATCAAGCAATGCAGGATAAAGTAGATATTGAGGTGACGATCAAGCACCGCATTGGTATCGACAATATGGACGACTATGAAGGCATGGTGAATTTTATTCGCCCTATTGCCGCTAGAGGTTGTAAGACTTTTATTGTGCATGCGCGTAAAGCATGGCTGCAAGGATTAAGTCCTAAAGAGAATCGCGAAGTACCACCTCTACAATATCCTTTTGTTTATCGTCTAAAGCAAGAATTCCCCGAGTTAACCATTGTGATTAATGGCGGCATTAAAACCTTAAACGATACACTAGCCCACTTGGAACAAGTCGATGGCGTGATGATTGGCCGAGAAGCTTATAGCAACCCTTATTTACTGGCTAAAGCCGATCAACAATTGTTTGGTGACAACCACCCTATTCCAAGCCGTATCGCTATTGCTGAGCAGTACACAGCCTATTGTATTCGCCAAATAGAGCAAGGCTCTCGCCTTAACCATTTAAGCCGCCATATATTGGGCTTATTTCATGGTGAACCGGGGGGGCGTTCTTTTAGGCGGCACATTAGTGAAAACGCCCATAAAGAAAATGCCAATGGCGATGTATTAGTTGACGCACTTCGTTATATTGCTTAGGGTTACTGAACAGCTAACAGCTACACGAAAATTGCTCGAACACCAAGAACGGTGTGAATGACAGATTTGCAGGAGCAAAATCTGGCCTGCATTTTCGGTGTACCCCCCATCCATGGGGGGGCAACAGCTAACAAAAATTGTGGCGAACGGGTAACACAGCGTTAAGCCTTTTTTCTGTGAGCTGTAAACTGTTTTTTTGCTGTTAGCTATAAGCCACAATATCAATAACGAAGGTTAGAAAATGACGAGTAGTAAACTAGCACAACTAAAAACCATGACTGATGTGGTCGCAGACACGGGCGACATAGAAGCCATTCGTCAGTACCAACCGCTTGATGCGACGACAAACCCCTCTCTATTATTGAAAGCAGCACAAATGCCACAGTACGCGCATTTAATTGAGCAGGCATTAGCATGGGGAAAACAGCAAAGCAGTGATCCACATACCGCTATTGCCTTCGCCGCAGATAAACTAGCTGTTCTAATTGGTTGCGAAATTTTATCTATTATTCCAGGGCGTATTTCTACCGAGGTAGACGCGCGTTTGTCTTTCGACACCGATGCTACTATTGAGAAAGCCAAACAACTGATTGCACTTTATAACGATGCAGGGATCAGTAAAGATCGCGTATTAATTAAAATAGCCTCCACATGGGAAGGTATTAAAGCAGCAGAAGTATTAGAGAAAGAAGGCATAAACTGCAACCTAACATTGCTATTTAGTTTTGCCCAAGCCGCTGCCTGTGGCGATGCCGATGCTTTTTTGATATCGCCTTTTGTTGGCCGCATTTTGGATTGGTACAAGGCCAGCACCGGAAAAAAAGATTACACCGCAAGCGAAGACCCTGGCGTGGTATCGGTGAGCGAAATTTATCGCTATTACAAGCAACACAATATTAAGACGGTAGTGATGGGTGCGAGCTTTCGTAATACCGGAGAGATCGAAGCGCTCGCAGGCTGTGATCGCCTCACCATTAGCCCTGCATTATTAGCAGAGCTAGAAGCCGATACAAGCGAGCTAACGCGACAGCTATCGCCTAGTTCGATCACAAAAAACTCACCTCATGCGCTAACAGAATCCACGTTTCGTTTTCAGATGAATGAAAACCCAATGGCAACCGAAAAATTAGCTGAAGGCATAAGACAGTTCGTTAAAGATCAGATTAGCCTTGAAGTACTCTTAGGAAAAATTAATTAACATGCTAGCCAAACTAAAATCTCTTTTAGATAGCTTAGTCGAGACTCCGTCTGGGCAATCAGCTCAGCTATCTACCGACGAGCTACAATTAGCCACTGCGGCATTATTAGTTGAAGTCGCAACCATTGATCAGAAGTTTGATAAAACAGAGCTGAATGCGTTAAATATGGTATTAGCGACACGTTTTTCATTAGCGAAAAATGATTTGTCCGAACTTATTGAAAGTGCAAAAGCCGCATCGAGCGAAGCGTCTTCGCTGTTTCAATTTACGCAATTAATTAATCGACATTGTGATGACGACGCCAAGTATAAATTAGCCTGTGAACTATGGACGATTGCTTATGCAGATGGCGTGTTAGATAAACACGAAGAACATATTGTAAGGCGCATTGCCGATTTGATTCATCTACGACACAGCGATTTCATTCGTTCTAAACATGAAGTAAGAGATGCTTGAGTTAGAAGTTAAGCAAGAGCTTCGCTTAAGAAAAGAAACACTTAATAGCTAATCACCACCATGACCCAAGGTTTGTACTAGATCTTTAAAGGTTTCATGATTAGAGTCATTTAACCCCATGAGTACACAATGCGCTTCAAGTACTTTTTCTTTCACTACACCCTCGTCATCATCGCATACACTTAACCCAGAAAAAGTTTGCGTCGGGCAATAGTCGCTAGGAGGGCTATCGATAATTTGGCAAACAGAATCTATTCCCATCGACGTTAGCAGCTTAATGACATCTGGGCTACTACAAATAATCATCGGTTGTATATTCTTAATATTTTCACTTTTAACGGCTATTTTGGCGATAAGCCCCAAAGTAGTGCTGTCCAGGCCTTCCACGTCAGAAAGATCAAACAATATAGTACAAAAGTCATTTTTACCAAACAACGTTTCGATATACTGATCAAAAGATACACATAGTGTCAAACGTACATCACCCACCATCTTGATGACATAGACACCTAAGTGATCAGCAACCAGAATACGACCTACGGATGTTTCTAACATAATTCTACCGTAACCTTTCCAAAAAATACGTCTACACTACTTTTCTAATTGAAAGGATCGCTACATCATCCGGCAACTCTTCGATACCTTTCACACCAACACTATTAACGATACTGTCAACATGGCCATAGGATTCTTCAACAATCTTTAGCAATGTATCTTCTTTTGCTATTAATTCTTTTTCTTCTATTAACTCTAGTATGCCATCTGAGAATAGCAAAAGAGAATATTTACCTTCTGGCAAACTAACTTGCGACACGTCCCATTTTGCTTCCTCAAATAAACCAACAGGTTTACCGCTACCAGGAAGAAATACGGCTTTGTTCTCATGAAGTAACACAGGCAAAGGCAAATGCCCTGCTACCACATAATATAGTTGCTCAGTTTCGGTATCTAACACACCGATAATAATCGTCAGATGATTATTAATTCCCATTTCTATTAATTGTTTATTAATAACATGCAATAGATTTAATAGCCCATCACCCAGACTATCCGAATTCACTAACATTTGTTTCAGACGTACAAGCTGCGCAACTACATTGCGCAACCAAATAGTCACAAATGCAGGAGCCGATCCGTGTCCAGATACATCGGCCAAATAAAATGCATAATAGCGCTGTTTAATGAATGCATAATCGACACAATCTCCGCTTAAATAGAGCGATGGAATGAGGTCATGTTCACAGATATATTGCCCAGCAGTAAAAGGCGATACTGGTGACATAGATCGTTGTACAAAATTGCCAGCCCGTTGATCCTGCTCTAAGGCAGCAACATGGCGCCTAAGTTGGGCGTTCGCTTTTTCTGACTCCAAACGATAACGTTCGTTATCAACCAGTAATTCACAGCGCTCTAGGCTTCTGTGTATCGCCAGCACCAGCACTTCCATATCAACAATGGGCTTGATGAGGTAATCCGTAGCGCCTAAACGCAATGCATGAACCACGTCGCCCATGACCCCCGCACCTGAAATAACAATAACTGGAGCGCTTGGCAGCACCTCGTGAATCTGTTGCAACAATGCCAGGCCATCGGTGTCGGGCATACTCAAATCAGTAATGACTAAGTCGGGAAGATGCTGTTGAAATAACGCGAACCCGGTCGCCGCATCGGCGGCATCGTATACCTGAAAACCACTATCTTCTAAATACGCCGTCAAGCTCTGCCGAACACCGAGCTCATCGTCAATTACAAGTAATTTGTAGCGAGTATTATCCATCTATAATAGGCTTTAAAACATAAGATTGGGGGAGGCTTTAGATGTCACATTACTCTTTTATATGCAGGCAAGCAAGACGTTTTTATAGAAGAATTGTGCAGAATTTTATTCTTTGGCTATACTTCATTTGGTGTAGGTATTAGAGTTCGTATTTGTAACAAAAAAACTCATTTTACAAGCTAATAATAATCAACCGAAACAGACTATCTGAGGGGAACAATAATGAAACGAGATTATTCAGAAAAGCGGGATTTCATTCGCATGACTGTTAATACCCCTGCGAAAGTTCAAGTAGAACAGCAAGGAATCGTGACTCAAGGTATATGCAATGATTTGAGCGGCAGTGGCATGTTGCTGACTGTAGATGAAGATATACCCTTAGAGAATGAGTTATTAGTGACTCTTATGCCCAAAAGTAGTACCGAGCATATGCTTCAAGCACGCTGCTCGGTAGCACGGTCACTAAAGTCAGCCGATAATAAGTACGTATTAGGCTTAGAGATTATTGAGATTCTTGATGACAAAGATGATGCTATCGATTCTTAATGTAAACCTTATTACTTGCAGCGAGTGAACTGTAGGCATTAAAAGTCAATATTGCTATTAATGTCGCCGCCGAAAGTATCTTTCACATTACCATCTTTAACTAGATATTCGCGACGTTGCAAATAAGCATCACGCATAAAGACGTATTTATCACCGGTGATTAACTTTTCAGCTTCCAGCAGACTTGCACGAATATCAACTACTTTCAGCACTGTTAACCCTGTACGCATAGAGTCTTGCTCATGATAACCAACAGGATCAGCATACATATCGATAGGAATACCTACGCCATCGCGGAATGTTGATGGACCAAAAAAGGGTAGCACTAGATACGAGCCTGAATCGACACCCCATGCACCCAGAGTCTGCCCAAAGTCTTCACCGTCTTGCTTTTCAAGACCTAAGCCTCCAGCAACATCAAACAAGCCAGCCAAGCCAATCGTCGAGTTAAAAACAAAGCGACCTGTCGAATTCGCCGCTTTTTCACCTTTGCCCTGTAGTAGTGAGTTAATGATATTTCTCACTTCCAATAAATTGCTGAAAAAATTACTGACGCCCGTCTCCGCCACTTCTGGCATCACAAACTTATAACCTTGCGCAACGGGTTTAATAAAGTAGGTATCGACACCACTGTTAAAGCCATACATCGTTCGATTAAACCCTTCATAAGGGTCAACAGCATGGGCATATTGGTCTTGCCCTTTTCCTTCCGGCGTTGAGGAACATGCTGAAAGCAGCGCGAATAATAATGGTAGTAGTAGTAATAGTCGATTATTCATAAGGCGGCAATAAGAAGCTGAAGGTTGTAATAAAACAAAGGGAATATGTAAACTGAGCGTCCTTTGCTGTGATTTATCTGTTGCTGTCGCAATTATATTTTTAGAACCTGCGTGCGCTAGGTATCGTGAATGTCAGATATAAATGTATATTAACATAAAGTCCATTGTTTATTGATACGTTTTGTCGATATCGGCATCACAGTTTTGACCGTCTGCGCAAAGAATGAGACCCGTAATTCTTCAAACATCCAACGGTAGGTCTGCAATTCGTCATGTAGTTGTGCTTCAGCATAGCCTAATTGTTGCACTTTATCGTCAAAGCGGGTTATTAATGGGCTGAGCTCTGCCATTAGTGCACGATCTTTATGAAGGTTTGCGGCTACCTTATCTAAACGTAATTCAACTGCTTTTAAATATCTTGAATACTGTTGCATGGCAAAACAGGTAGTATGGTAAACCACCCCTTTATAGAAAAGCTGCTGAAGTTGCTGCTGAACATCACCCGCTGCATAAGCCATAACCAATGGATTTTTGGCCTGTTTAATCGCTTTTTTAATAGCGACTACCTGCGCCAATGCCTTGATCAATAAAGACGCCAGTAACTCCGCTCGCTCAACAATAGCGCTACACCCTTGCTCTAGCACTTTCTCAAACGCCACTTGCTCTCTCACTAACACTTGCTCTAACGGTAACTGCTCGAATAATGGCAACGATACTTGCGCAGAACTAAAACAGACCTGCTTTACCGCAGCACAAATAATATCGTCGACAATCTGCTCTTTGGAACCGATATCCACCATGCTTAGCCCTAACTCTTTGCCTTTAAAGAGGTTTTTATGCAGATACTTTACGGTCTCTTTTTGGCTAAGTATCGCTAAGCGCACCATACCTTTTACACTATCAACCAAGGCCTCTTGGGGATTATCGTAAAGTTTAATATCCACACAGTGGCCGCGATCAACCAATGCAGGATAAGCACGAATACTCATGCCTTGTTGCTGAATTTCGTAACTTTGTGGCAGCCCTCCAAAATCCCACTCGATTAACCCTTCACGTTCAAAGTCGTCACCCACTATCTGTAAATGTTCTTGTACATGATCACGATAACGTTCTTTTAAGACGGATAAATCACGACCTGAATCAATTTTCTTTTGGTGTTCGTCCACCACAATAATATTCATTTGATAATAGCTGTCGAGCTGAACATTATCCCACAACTCATCCGGAATTTTCACTCCCGTCTGCCGCAGTAATTCTGCACTAAGACCATCGGCTAACGTGTGTTGTTTGGGGGATAAGCGACCCAAGGCTTTATCGACACAGCTAGGCACGGGCACAAAATGTTTACGCCATTGTTTAGGTAATGCCTTTAGCATCGCGATACATTTTTCACGCAGCAGACCTTGTACAAGCCACTCTAAAGGCGCCGTTGTAATAAGATGTAACGCTGTCACCGGCACATGCACCGACACGCCATCATCGGAATGATTCGGTTCAAAGTGATAACTCAAGGGTAAGGTATAACCTTCCATGGCCAATGTGTTGGGGAACTGTGCTTCAGTAATATCACTAGC
Source organism: Granulosicoccus sp. (assembly GCA_047628835.1). GTDB lineage: Bacteria > Pseudomonadota > Gammaproteobacteria > Pseudomonadales > Cellvibrionaceae > Endobugula. The sequence continues at coordinate 2,603 of JBLHVX010000050.1, read as the reverse complement.
GTCGTGTTGCATCAACGCATCACGGTCGATGAATAATATAGTAGCTTGTATTTTTTCAGCCGTTTTACGCCAATACTCAAAGCCCGATAAATTCACAATTGTATCGGGCAAGCGTGCGTCGTAAAATGCAAAAAGAATCTCTTCGTCGACCACAATATCTCGGCGACGCGACTTAGCTTCGAGTTCGTTCAACTCATTAAGTAGTGTTTGCTGATGTACAAAAAAGTCACTGGCAGACGAAGGTTTGCGTGCCAAGCGCTGTTTCACTTGCCCATGGTCACCATATTGTCCTTCAACCAAGGCGGCACGGATAAAGATCTCGCGAGACTTTTGTGGGTCAATAGCGCCGTAACTCACACTCTGCTTTTCGACTAAAGTAATACCGTACAAAGTGATTTTTTCAAACGCCATTACCTGCCCAGACTTAGCCGTATAGTGCGGCTCGGCATGGTGACGTTTAATTAAATGCTGAGCATTATCTAAAATCCATTTCGGGTCTACTTTGGCAGTATTATGGGCATACAATTTTGATGTTTCTAGTAATTGCCCAGCCACCATCCATTTAGGTTTCTTTTTAAATTGCGATGAACCAGGGAATAACGAAAAGCGACGATTACGTGTCCCTAAGTATTCGCCTACCGTGCCTTTTTCTTCTGACAAGAAACCGATATAACCGAGTAAACCAGACAACAGCGCCGAGTGAATGGCATCGTAATTACTGGCCGTTTTCTTTTCTTCAGCAGCGTCTTTTTGTGATGTTGTAGATGGTGATTTATTGGATTTTGTTGTTACAGACTTATCTTTAGAACTGTCAGTTTTAAAACCATCAGTTTTTTCAATCGTATTATCATTGCGGTGCACCTTAAAGCCGATACGTTTAAGCGCCACACAAATCTGCGTATGAATATCACGCCATTCTCTAATGCGCATATAAGAAATAAATTGTTTTTTACACCATTTTTGTAGTTGATTACCCGATAAGTCTTGGCGCTGATCTTCGTAAGCTGTCCACAAATTTATATAGGCAATAAAATCTGATTTCTCATCCCACCATTGACGATGTGCTTGATCGGCAGCTTGCTGTTTATTACCCGGGCGTTCTCGCGGGTCTTGTACCGATAAGGCGCTGACAATAATCGTCATTTCGTGCAAGCATCCCTTATCTTTCGCTGCGATCAACATACGCCCCAATCGGGGGTCGACAGGCAACGTAGCCAACTGTCTGCCTAGAGGTAATAATTTACCCTGAGCATCGAGTGCTTGTAACTCTTCTAGCAATTTATTGCCGTCATTAATTAAGCGATGATCCGGTGGATCAACAAAAGGAAAATGTCGCACATCACCCAGTTTAAGCTGCAACATTTGCAAAATAACAGCGGCTAAATTAGTCCGTAAAATTTCTGCATCGGTAAACTCTGGACGCTGATTAAAGTCGTCCTCGCTATATAAACGAATACAAACGCCTTCGCTCACACGACCACAACGGCCTTTACGTTGGTTCGCACTTGCTTGCGAAATAGGCTCAATCGGTAGTCGTTGTACTTTGGTACGAAAACTATAGCGACTCACACGCGCCACACCCGTATCAATCACATAACGAATACCCGGTACGGTTAACGCGGTTTCAGCCACATTGGTAGATAAAACTATGCGTTGCCCACGGTGGGACTGAAAAATTTTATTTTGTTCTGCAACGGTTAACCGCGCATACAAAGGCAACACTTCAACATGGGGGATTTGTGCACGGCGAATTATTAGCGCCGCTTCACGAATTTCGCGTTCACCACTAAAAAATATAAGTATATCACCGGCGGTATCTTCGCTACGAATCTCATCAATAGCCGCCAGCATGGTACTCAGTATATTGACACTATCGTCGTCGTTAGCGGTATCTAATGGGGGTCGATAACGCACTTCCACAGAATAAGTACGGCCAGACACTTCAATAACAGGCGCATCATTAAAATGTTTAGAAAATTTCTCAACATCGATGGTTGCCGACGTAATAATGACTTTTAAGTCCGGGCGTTTAGGCAATAATTGTTTGAGGTAACCCATTAAGAAATCAATATTTAAACTGCGTTCATGGGCTTCATCAATAATGATCGTATCGTAACGGCTCAAAAAACGATCTTGCTGTATTTCGGCCAACAAAATACCGTCGGTCATTAATTTAATATGGGTATTATCCGACGCCTGATCGGTAAAGCGCACCTGATACCCCACCGACTCACCTAATGGAGTATTGAGCTCTTCAGCAATACGCGTGGCGACCGTACGCGCTGCAATACGTCGTGGCTGGGTATGCCCAATCATGCCGCGCACACCGCGCCCAATCGACAAACAAATTTTAGGTAGCTGCGTGGTTTTACCTGAACCAGTTTCACCCGTTAATACCACTACCTGATGCTGTGCAATCATTTCTGCAATCAGGTCACGCTTTTCGCTAATAGGTAAATCATCAGGATAAGTAACCGACGGCAAGGCATCACGGCGCTGCTGAACTCGGGTATGCGATGCGTCTATCTTAGCGGTAAGCGCCTGCCAATCTGGATTTTCTTCTAGCGTATGTGGCTGGCTGTTTTTTTCTTGAGAATTCTTAC
>JBLHVX010000049.1:0-11959 GCA_047628835.1 Granulosicoccus sp. | reverse complement strand
AGACTAGGCTTTAGCCAGATAGGGCTGCTGAAGTTAATCAGCAGCGTTTGCCGGTTAATGTATAACGAAAAAATTAACGATTCTTAGTCGATGGCTGATGGTGGCTCAGAATTTTCTGAGTTATCTTCAGTAATAGCGACGGGTGTTTCGTCTTCAAATTGTTCTTGCCCTTTTCCTGCTATAGGCTCTATTCGTACCAGTTCCATTTTTTGGATGTCAGCGATGCGAAAAATAAGGCTGCCTTCCTCTTCTTTTGAGCGATACGCGTAAATAAGATCGTCATTGCCCCAATATTTAACATTGCGTAAAAGGATAAACCCCGTTGTTAATTGATTGCTACTGATCTTCTGGTAGAGTTCTTCTGAGACTTCGCCGTAATAATAATAGCTATTGATGACATCGTCTTCTTCGAGAACATTAAATTGCGTAAAGGTCCATACGGTATCGCCATCAAAGTTTGATCCGATAGATGAGAAATCATTTTTTGCGTCGCATCCCATCAGTAAGGTGACAATTAATACTAGCAGTGCTTTATTTTTGATCATTATTGTTATCCTTTTAATTTTTTTTGTAACCACATAGATATTGCCGTAATCTCTTCCATGCATACACTATGCGCAATAGGATAGGTATGATATTCGGGCTGATAGCCTAGTTCGCTTAATGCTTGTTTAGCTTGCAGCCCTAGTGTTTCGTCCACTACGTTATCGACTGTTCCGTGCCCAATAAAAATAGGCAGTGCTGAATTCGCATCGTTAAACGAGATCGTTTTTCTGGTGGCAAAATAAGTGGATAAGGCAATTAATCCACCCAGTTTTTTAGGGTAACTTAGCGCTGCTTCATAGGCTACAGCACCACCTTGAGAAAACCCGACAATAAAAATGTTCTCGCTAGGAATGCCACGTGCAATTTCTTGCTCGATCAACTCTTCGACTGCCGACGATGACTCTAAGATTTGTTTGGTGTCAATGACACGCTCAATTTCCATCGAAATAATGTCGTACCAAGCCGGCATGACCATACCGCCATTAACGGTGACCGTGCGATTAGGCGCATGTGGGAAGACAAAGCGTACCCCTATGGGTAAACGTAGTTCCGGCACTATGGGCTCAAAATCGTGGCCACTGGCACCTAGGCCGTGTAACCAAATGACGGATGCAATAGGATTGGCTTGGGTTTCAATTTCTAAATATTTAAGACTAGGCATAGGTAATCGATCGTAACCGCTGAGGCTGAAAGGGTGGCGATTATATAGGTTTTTAGCGTTTTGTGAAGAATGATAATTTATTCAAAGCGAAGACGTGCTTTGGGCTTAGGTTTTGTGTGGTTTTTTTCAACTGTACGTAACGGATCAAGCACCGCTCGGCTACCATCAATATGTAGTAGCAGAGAAAGCTGTAATAATTGTCCTAGATGGCCCGTGGGAAACCCCTTTTTATCAAACCACAGTAAGTACTCCTCTGGGAGGTCAGCAATGAGATAGCCTTGGTATTTGCCAAACGGCATGGTTTGCCGGACTAATGCGTATAGGTTCTCTGGCGTGAGTACTGAAGGGTTGTCCATGATTGTTTCTCTACTAATCTATTGGTGTGTAGGCATTACATATTTCTATTTAATTGTCGCTGTTACCTGCCATAACAAATGCTCACTGAGTTGGTATTTACGCTCAAACGCGGTGACGGTTTGTGTGGGTTGATATTGCGTATGCTGGATATTTTCTACACAAAAGCTGAGTGCTTTACTAAGATTTGGGTTATCACTGAGGTTTAGTGTTTGGCTAATACAAAGAGCGTGATGAAATTCGTCAGCATAGATTTTCCAATTGGTTCTTAATTCTATCGTATCGCTAATGGTCAATAAGTTGATCCATGCTGCATTGCCATGCCAGCGGCGTTGCAGGTGTTTTGGTTTGGGGTAGGGATTCGGGTAAAACAGGGTGTGTTTAACAAATCGCCACTGGGCTTGCTCCGCAAGTCGCCAGAAGTCGGTGCACTCTGCACGCAGTAATAAACAATTGTCGGGGAGTTGTCGGTTGTTACTGTTTTCTAGTCGCTTTATCGACTGGTCAATACCTATCACTAAATGATCGGGGTGAGTATTGGCAAGGTAGTGGCTGCTTTCCCCTGTGCCACAGGCGCTATCAAGTATCGTCGACGGCTGCCCCAATTGTTGCCAGCGTTCCCGCGCTAGATGAAAAGCCGTTTGATTGTGTTCCGCAATAGGTTTTTGCGATACGTTAGAAAAGTTTTTTATCACCGTCTTTTCTAGGTTCTTATGAATGCCAGTTTGTGGTGACGTGATCGGTTTGGCAGGAGTAAAGCTCATAGTTGAAAATTCATTGTTTGTTATAGGCAATGCTGGGAGTTAATGCCGGTATTATAAGTGGATACCCATAGAGGGTGATATAGTACAGCCTGACTTTACATGAACTATTTGTAATAGGTAGCGTATCAGCTTACATCATGCGCGGTAGCGATACCTGATTCCCCACATAATAAAAGGCCATTTTATGGGCACCTCACCGAGTAATACAACGCCGAGTAATACGGCTCCACCTACGTTTTCAGAATCTATTGAGTCGGAGATACATCCTCGGCCACATTGTCGCGGTTGTATGGCCGATTGCCCCCATTACACTACGTGTAATGGTATGCCATGGCGTAAATCGGAGTAACATTGGCGCTACCAGTTTGAAAAGCCTGTAAAGGCTCGTAAAAAGAGCTAAATAGGTTTCTATCGATATCTCAAACAAAAGACTGCATTAAGCGTCTATATAGCGGGCATTGATTTTGTTATCATCTCGCTTTTGACTTTTATCGCTATATTTCCTCCTTCGATGATAGGGACTGCTAATGGTTAGTGGTATCTATTACGTAATGTCTATCAATAGATCGTTAGAGTGTTAGCTTTACAATATTTGCGCACAAACTGTGCGCGTTACAGGACAGTGACATGGTTGATAGCAATTTTCTTCAACAGGTGAATACGCGCCGTACCTTCGCCATTATTTCTCACCCCGATGCGGGTAAAACTACCATCACTGAAAAGTTGCTGTTATTGGGGCAGGCTATTCAGTTGGCGGGTTCAGTAAAAGGTAAGCGTGGGCCACATGCGAAATCCGACTGGATGAGCATGGAGCAAGAACGGGGTATTTCGGTGACGTCATCGGTCATGCAGTTTCCCTATAAAGAACGCATTGTTAATCTTCTCGATACGCCTGGGCACGAAGACTTCTCGGAAGATACGTACCGAACATTAACCGCGGTTGACTCGGTATTAATGGTGATTGACGGCGCCAAAGGTGTGGAAGACCGCACCATTAAGTTAATGGATGTCTGTCGTTTGCGCGATACGCCAATTTTATCGTTTATTAATAAGATGGATCGCGATATTCGTGACCCCATTGATGTGCTAGATGAAGTTGAAAAAGTACTCAAAATCGAAGCTGCCCCCATTAACTGGCCCATTGGTATGGGTAAAGAATTTAAAGGCGTTTATAACCTCTATACCGATACTGTTCATGTGTATCAGCAAGGTGTAGGGCATAAACTCAATGACGATGTGCTGATCCAGGGACTAGATAGCGATGAGGCAAGCACCCTGTTTGGTGAATACGCAGAAGATATTCGCGATGAGTTAGAGTTAGTGCGTGGTGCGACTCACGAGTTCAACCGCGAGGAATATTTAGCCGGTCGTTTAACCCCCGTGTTTTTTGGTACCGCACTAGGTAACTTTGGCGTACGTGAAATGCTAGACGGTTTTGTGGAATGGGCGCCAACACCGCAACCGCGGATGACTAAAGAACGTGAAGTGAGTGGTGAAGAAGAAAAGTTTTCGGGCTTTATTTTTAAAATTCAAGCCAATATGGACCCTAAGCATCGTGACCGTATTGCATTTATGCGGGTGTGTTCGGGGAAATATAATAAGGGCATGAAAATGAAACATGTGCGCCTAGGTAAAGATGTGAAAATTGCCGATGCCGTGACGTTTTTAGCCGGAGACCGCAGTGCGGTAGAAGAAGCCGTATCTGGTGATATTATTGGTTTACATAATCACGGTACGATTCAAATTGGCGATACCTTTACCGAGGGTGAAAAACTAAAATACACCGGCATTCCCCATTTTGCGCCTGAACTATTTCGCCGTATTCGATTAAAAGACCCACTTAAAATGAAGCAGCTGCAAAAAGGTTTACAGCAGTTATCCGAAGAGGGTTCGACACAAGTTTTTTTCCCAATGCATAATACCGATATTGTTGTCGGTGCCGTGGGAGTGTTGCAGTTTGAGGTGGTGGCTTATCGTTTAAAAGACGAATATAAAGTAGAGGCTATTTACGAAGCCGTCAACGTGACTACCGCACGTTGGGCCGATTGTGACGACACTAAAAAGTTGGAAGAATTTAAGCGTAAGTGTGCCGATAACTTAGCCATTGATGGCGGGGGGCATTTAACGTATCTTGCACCAACACGGGTGAATTTATCGCTAACAATAGAACGTTATCCTGATGTTGTTTTTCGCGCTACACGAGAGCATTAATACATAGCATTGAACGTTATAAAATAATATGACTGCGTTTCTTACTATATTGCTGAGTGTCTTCATACTGTTTGCATTGCTGCTGGTTCTGTTAAAGGTGAAAACGCCTTATTACCGTATTGATGAAAAGAAGATGATCGCTGTGTTAGAAATGGTACTAACAGGGCAAGCAAGCGAGAATGATTGGCAAGTGACTTTCGGTATGATTATTCGTCATTCGCCCGAACTTGAGATGATTCGTCAACAGTGTTTGGATATAGAAGAAGCCCACTATATAGGCAATCAAAAGCCACCATATTTGTTTTCTGAAAAAGGCTTGGCGCGACTCCGTGAAGTATTAACAGAGCTGCAAGCTGAGTCAGGATCAAAACAATAATCGAGTGGGCACAACATTTTTGAATAAATCAAAAGAGAATATTATGGAATCTACTTCATCACCCATTTCTCGTTTTTTACTAGTGACAGCAGCATTTATTATTGTTGTTGCCGGTATGCGAGCAGCAGAATCATTATTAATACCATTTTTCTTATCGTTATTTATCGCGATTATTTGTTCGCCTTTATTGGTGTTTTTAAAACGTTTTCGTATTCCCACTGGCATCGCTATTTTACTTATTGTGATAATGATGGTGGTGGTAGGGTTTTTTATTGGCGCAATTGTTGGCTCATCGGTTAATAGCTTTACCGCTAATATTCCAGAATACCAAGAGCGGTTGGCGCTGCTGTCGTCTGGTTTGCAGGCATGGTTAAGCGGTTGGGGTATTACTATTGATCCACAGCTTTGGCGAGAGATGGTTAATCCGAGTGCGGCATTAACTATGGCGGGTAATACATTGACGTCTTTCGGCAATATAATGACCGATGGATTTTTGATTTTATTAACTGTTATTTTCATTTTAACGGAAGAAATTAATTTTACGGATAAATTCCGTCATGCGTCCGGCAAGAGTGAAAAAACCCTAGAAGCATTGGGGCGTTTTACCCAAAGCCTAAATAAGTATATGGCGATTAAAACCTTAGTCAGCTTGGCAACAGCTGTGCTGGTGATGATTGCGCTGGCTATTATCGGTGTGGACTATCCTATCCTATGGGGCTTACTGGCTTTTCTTCTCAACTTTATTCCCACTTTTGGTTCTATTCTAGCGGCAGTACCTCCGGTATTGTTAGCGGTAGTGCAATTGGGGGTTGGTGAGGCGTTTATTGTTGCGATATTTTATGTGGCAGTGAATGTGATTGTAGGTTCGGTACTTGAACCTCGCTTTATGGGCAAGGGCTTAGACTTATCGTCATTAGTGGTGTTTTTATCGTTAGTGTTTTGGGGGTGGATTTTAGGCCCTGTTGGCATGCTGCTATCAGTTCCCTTAACCATTATGGTGAAAATAGCCCTCGAAAACTCAGAAGATACCCGCTGGATTGGAGTGATGTTAGGAGCGGGGACAGAGACATCATCAGTAGATGAAAAATAATATCTGTAACTACTCAGCTCACAGCCAAAATCGCGCTGAACTGCGTTAAAAAATGATTGTTTACACGTGTAAACTCACATCTTTCGCCTTGCTCAGTACAATGTTGACTGCAATCTGAACAGTTACGGACAGTGCTGAGTAGTGACTAATATCTTTTTATGGGGTGTTTTTAACATTAGATATCGTCCCTTATGCACTAAGGATGATATTTAAGGGTTTCTGAGCCTTTTCAGATAAGTGGTCAGAAACCCAGCCCTATTACTGTTTTTTTCACGTATTATTTGCCAACTGATCTAATAATATTTCTAGTGGATTAGGGATTTTTTTTCCATCAATACGCTTCACTTGGCTACGGCAAGAAAAGCCACTGGCGACGAGTGTGCCTTCATTCTCTGGGTTGTTAATGACCTGATCCCACGATAAAGAATAAATATGTTTAGACGTGTCTATGTTTTGTGTTTCGTGGCCGTAAGTGCCCGCCATACCGCAGCAGCCTACATTCACTACGTCTAATTGATGACCTAGAGCATCAAATACTTGCTGCCATTGTTTGATGGACGCTGGAGCGTTAGTTTTCTCGGTGCAATGCGCTAATAATTGATAGCGCGTTTTTACACCGGATTGCTTTTTAGCTAACTGCTCAGTTTGTGTTGCCAGCCATTCTTGAATTAACATGACAGTAGGAGCATTTTCAACTGCTTTTTGGTATTCGCCACGGTATGCCAGTGTCATCGACGGTTCTAAACCTACTAAGGGGATGCCGGTACTTGCTAAGGCATTTAATTTTTCGCTGGTTTTCTTAGCGGTACGATTAAACGTTTTTCTAAAGCCGTGCACATGCAATGGTTTTCCGTTAGGGAAGAATGGAGACACTAAGGGTGTGTACCCTAGAGATTGTAATAATTGAATGCTGTCTAAAACAAATTGCGTTTCAAAAAAACGCGTGAAAGCGTCTTGCACAATAATCACGGCAGATGCCTGTGCGTCATCACTTAATTGATTGATGTTTTCAATGTCGGCATAAAGTACCCCTAGCTTTTGTAATTCCTTATCAAAATCAATAGTGCTTAATAGCGGGCTGTCACTTAAGCCGGCAGTCTTTTCGAGTAATTTTTGTACCCAACGTGCACCCATTACAGCGTTATACGCTTTAGGTGCTTTTGCCGCGAACGGAAGAACGATTTCTAAACTACCCACAAAATAATCTTTTAGTGGACGCAAATAACGGCTGTAATATAATTCTAAAAACTTAGAGCGAAACTCTGGCACATCCACTTTTACGGGGCATTGCCCAACACAGGATTTACAGGCTAGACAGCCCTGCATAGACTCATTTACCTCGTGAGAAAAATCGTATTCACCGCGGCGTTTCTTAAAGGTGTTTTTAATGCGGGGTAAAAAAGACAAGGCTGTTTTATAGGCAGCTTGTTGATGCAGTGCATCACTAGCCGAGACCGCTTCGACATCACGCGCGCTTAATTGTGTTAGCCATTCACGCATTAACGAGGCGCGTCCTTTGGGGGTATGGGTACGTTTACGTGTGCCTTTCCACGAAGGGCACATAGCATCGTTAGGGTCCCAGTTGTGGCATGTGCCATTACCGTTACAAAACATACCTTCACTATAGCCTTCCCAGCTTTCCACTTTTATGGTGCGATCTAATTCGCCACGCGTAGTGACTTCATCAATTTTTAACAGGGGAATGTCGGCGGCAGGTGTCGCTATTTTACCGGGGTTTAATTGGTTGCGTGGGTCAAAGGCTTTTTTAATCCGTTGTAATTGTGGATAGAGTGCGCCGAAAAATTTTGGTGAGTACTCAGACCGTACGCCTTTACCGTGTTCGCCCCATAACAAACCGCCATATTTATGCGTTAGTTCGACAACTTGGTCGGTGATTGGGCGTACTAAGTTTGCTTGCCGCGGATCTTTCATATCAAGAATAGGGCGTACATGCAATACGCCAGCATCTACATGGCCGAACATGCCGTATTGTAAATTATGCGAATCTAATAGTGCGCGAAACTCAACAATAAAATCGGCTAAGTTTTCGGGTGGTACAGCGGTGTCTTCAACAAAAGGCATGGGGCGTGCCTCGCCTTGAATGTTCCCTAATAAGCCAACAGACTTTTTGCGCATACCCCAAATTTTATTTACGCCTTGATCGTACGCAATGGTATAACCCATGCTGATATTGTCGCTGGCCGTATCTAATTGGTTTAGTAGCGGTTGCATTTTTTCTTGTAGCTCTGCTGCCGAGTCTGCGGTGTACTCAACAAAATTCACCCCTTCTAAAGCGGCTGGATCATTATTCTCTTCAGGGAAAAACTCACTAACGGTATCCCAAATAATATCGTCTTTCGCTAAATTGAGTACTTTGGAATCCACTGTTTCTATAGACGTGGGGCCAACGGCCATAATCGCTTTGGCATCGCGTAACGCGGCGTTAAAGTTTTCGTAACGTAAGTTAACTAATGCGACATGCTTAGGAATGGCTAATAAGTTAAGCTTGGCTTCCGCAATGAACCCCAAAGTCCCTTCGCTACCGCAAAGAATACTGTTGAGGTCAAAGTCATCATTATTATCACGAATATGCGCAAGATCGTAACCCGTTAAACAACGGTTAAGTTTAGGGAATATCGTTTTAATTTGTTCGTGATACTGCTGCTGAATATCGTCTATAACGGTATGAATATGGCCGACACGATTAGCGCGGAGTTTTTGTTCTGCCAGTTCGCTATCACGTAGAGGAGTACTATCTAAAATACTGCCATCAAGTAATACGGTTTTTAGCGCTAAGACATGATCGCGGGTTTTACCGTAGGCACAAGAGCCTTGCCCCGACGCATCGGTATTAATCATCCCGCCAATAGTGGCGCGGTTACTGGTGGAAAGCTCGGGCGCAAAAAATAAACCATAGGGTTTAATGGCGGCGTTTAATTGATCTTTCACCACCCCAGACTGTACTCGAACCCAACGCTCTTTGACGTTGATTTCGAGTATCTCATTCAGATACTTAGAAATGTCGACGACTAAACCATCGGTTAATGATTGCCCGTTAGTGCCTGTGCCGCCACCCCGCGGACTGAGCACGATATCGTGGAATTGAGTCATATTGCTCAGCTCCGTCAACGTGACTAGATCGCTAATATTCTTAGGGTAGATAACACCTTGTGGCAACACTTGATAGAGTGAGTTATCGGTTGCCAGTACAGTGCGATTCGCGTAATCAGGGCATAGCTCGCCACTAAAACCATAGGTTTTTAAGGTGTCGATAAAGTGCAGGTATTTCTGCTGAATCGGTGAAGTACTATTTAGGCTCGGTATCATTAGGGCAGCTTAGTGTGTGTGGCGTCAAAAGAGGGTTGCGTATTAGTTACTATTTTACCTTTTTACGTCGTTAATCGCCAAGTCGTTTAACCGCTATTTACTTTTTATAGATTGATAAGTTGAATCACTACTGTTGCGTTAGCGTAATTTAGTCATGCCAGGCTAGATCCGGTATCCAGTACCCGGTTTTAATTAAGATCTGATGGATTATGAAAACCTTCACTGGCTTTCACCCTTCGGGCCCGCTAATGCGGTTTAAATCTGTTCCTACAGTTTTGTCCGGATAAGCAAAAAACGATTTCCAGAATGACGTGGTTTCTTTTAATTTTCATGTGGCTTACTCATCGTATTCGTCATGCCGGGCTCGATCCGGTACCGCTTGGTTATGATTGACGTAACCTATAGCTAATGGAGCCGAACTTAACGGGACAGAGTGAAGTTGAATAGTGTCTTGGCAGTGGTTAATGGAAGAGTGTGAACCGAAGCCATTGCTCAAAAGTCTCGTTAAGTGACAAGACAATAGCGATTTCCGATAGATAACGCTTAAACCTAAATACCGCTATTGAATTGTTGCGACAGGTTTTTGCTCCTGCAAAACCTGCATACATTACATCCGTGTAAATAAGAGTGGCTAAGGTGCAGAATATGAAGTGAAAAACGTTTAGATTCCGCATCTTAAACAGTCACAGTAGATTCAACAGCGGTATTTGGGTTAAATCAGTTTATCTATCAGGTGTTTGATTCAGTCGTGCTGATTCGCCGGCTTGATACTTATCTTTCATGTCATCAAGCGCTATACGTATCTTACTGCGTCGTGAAACAGTCCAGTCTTGGTCTGTCAGTTTAAAGTGATCCACCATTTTATGAAGCTTCATGCTCATATTGCTCATATCTTCACCTACTTGTACGGTGATGCAGCTTGCATCTTTAGATTGCCCAAACTGCGCATCAAGTACCTGAAAGTCATTGGATACTTGCTCGAAACTCTCGCCTTGATCTTTTGCGGCTACGGTAATATTGGTGACGGCTTCGTCAATATGTTTAATAGCTTGTTCTATAGCATCAAAAACATCTTTAGCTGCGGTGACGCTTTCGCTACATTCATGGGTAAATTGTTTACCTTTTGACATTGCATCTACAACGGTAGTGGTGCCCGTTTTTATGGTGTCAATCATGGCAGATATTTCGAGTGTTGCTTCGCTAGTGCGAGAAGCTAATGCTCGGACTTCATCGGCGACGACCGCAAAACCTCGGCCACTTTCGCCAGCACGGGCAGCTTCGATAGCGGCGTTTAATGCGAGAAGGTTGGTCTGGTCAGAAATATTGTTAATAAAATCAATGATACTGACGATCTTTTCGTTGTCCTCCTTCAGTTGGTCAATCGCTACAGATGTTTCATTAATGATGTTTTCTAAGGCATTCATCCTCTGGCTAGTAGTATTAATAATGGATAAGCCTTTATGTACGGTATTAATACCTTCTTGGCTGTTTTTATTAATATCACTCGTCGCATCATTCACTTTAGTGGTAGCTTCTTTTACCTGTAGTAAGCGATCCTCTGAAATTTTAATTTGCTGGTTTTGTTGGTCGGTGATATCCATGATCAGCTCATTGCCTTCGGCTAAATCTTCTGACATGGGTACTAAACGCATAGCTGACCTTATAAGAGTAGAAAAAGTGCCATCTAAGTGACTGATAAATACATTGAGCCACATGGAGAGTTCATGTAGTTCCGAGCTCCCATTTTCATCTAGGCGTTGTGTTAGATCGCCTTCGCCGTCGGCCATAGAATGGATGGTCTTCGTGAGCTTTTTGATAGGACGAACCACGCTAGACGCTAGCAGCCAACCCAAGAGTGGGCCTGAGACGATTGTAATCAGTAGGATAATTAACATCGCTTGAGTGATGGCTTGCTTGGCATTTTCTATGGGGGCAAAGGCCTCGGCCTCATCAATATTGCTCATAATGGCCCATTGCAAACCGCCAATATTAATGGGTTTATAGGCAGATAAAACAGATATCCCTCGGTAATCATCAAATCTCGCATAACCGCTTTCGCCCGCAAGTGCAGCTTCGGTACCTTCGGTTTTCACAGGTTGCAGGCCAATAGTGGTGTTTTTTATTGATAAGGCGCTGATAGTGCTTTCGGGTAAACCGATCTCTTTCATTAGTGCTAAATATCGTGGTTTATCTTCGAGTAAAAAACGGCCGTTACTGCGCATGGTAAAATCTGACCCTACTAAGTAGCTTTCGCCCGAATCACCTAAGCCACTTTCTTTCCATTTCTGGTTATGTGTCATCACCGCGTTAAGATTATCCACGGGCATTTGTAAAATCAATACGCCTATTTTTTTGTTTTTAGAAAAAATAGGCGTAGCAATAAATGATGCAGCGGCATTGTAAGAGGGAATATAGGGCGCGAAATCAGTTAGCCCAGTAAAGTTACTGTCGAAGGAGGTGTTGGCTTTTCTAAAGGCTTGCCCAATACCGCTATCAGCATAAGGACCATCAATTAACGATGTGGCATAGTCGAGTTCTTTAAATACCGAATACACAATGTTGCCAGTATTATGATCCACTAGAAATAAATCGTAAAAACCAAAACGCTCAATATAGTTTCTAAAGACAGG
>JBLHVX010000048.1:0-11961 GCA_047628835.1 Granulosicoccus sp. | reverse complement strand
GTGTGGAGTACAGTGGCCGACGTTATAGTGTGGATAAAAGGAGTGATGTTATGAATACTCCTGACACGCGAAGTGGTAATTCGGACGAATTTTATAGCCGTTTTCTATTTGATACGTTACGCACAGCAGTGCTTTACCTTGACCAATGGGGTCGAGTGCGTTCGGCTAATGATATGGCGAAACGGCTGTTGGATGACCCATATCTCTCTGGTAAAACCTCGCTGGAGGTATTGAGTTATTGGGAAAACCCCATTAATACCCATCAAGAAATTCTGCGTGTTGCACGCACCGGCAGCTCTGTCACAGAGCTCGTTGAAAGGGTTGTTATCAATGGTCAAGAACGCTGGTTTCAGACCGATAAGATAGCCGTTGAAAACGCTAGCCATGGATTTAACGGTGTCGTGTTTACTCTTGACGATATTACCGAGCTTAAGCAACATCAATTGAGCTTAGCCAAAAGTGAAGCTAACTATCGCGCCTTCATTCAAAATAGCAATGACGCAATTTGGCGTATTGATATTATACAGCCTATTAAACTACCAACCCAGAATACATTTGATGACGCTCGTAACGATGTGGTCGATGCCATTAATCGTCAAGCGATGATGGGGGATTATAATCATGTTTTTCATCAGTTATATCAACTCGACTCATCGACCAGTTTCGATGGGCGGCTTTTTTGTGATGTCCCCATAAAAGATAAGCTGTTATCTGTTGAAGAGTTCGTCGACAATCACTTTCATATCGACAATAAAGAGACTTCGTTTCTTACTGAAGACGGCAAGTGTCATTATATCAAGTTGTCGGTACAGGGCATTATTGAAGATAATTATTTGGTTGGTATTTGGGGTGTGACCCATGATATTACCGAGCGGCGGCAATATATTGAACAATTGGAGTATAAGAATACCCATGACCTGTTAACCGGCTTACCTAACCGGACGTTATTGCAGCAATCGGTAGAGAGGGCTATCGACCTTCTGCCGCCAGATGAGAAGCTGGTGTTTATGATTATAGATTTAGATAGCTTTAAAGATGTTAACGATACTTTAGGGCACAGTGTTGGCGATAAAATCATTCAAGAGATTGGCCCACGATTACAGGAGGTGTTAAGTAATGCCCCATCTACCGTAGCGCGTTTAGGTGGCGATGAATTTGCCATCATGTTGACGGAAGTCAAAAGTCTAGCTGAAATCGATGCGGTTGGACGATTATTGTTATCCTGTATTCGCCAGTATTTTTACGTGGATGATATAGAAGTAGAGATTCGTGCAAGCGTTGGCGTGGCAATGTATCCCGATCAGGCAGATGATTTTTCGACGTTATTACGCTATGCCGATGTAGCAATGTATTGTGCAAAAGAAGATATGTCGGGCGTTGCTTTTTATGATCCTGAACGCGATGCTCATTCACCTAAGCGTTTATCGTTAATGAGTGAGTTAGGTAAAGCGATTCGCGGAAGTGATCTTACATTGTATTTTCAACCTAAAATTGCTTTAGATGATCAGCGTATTGTGGGCGTTGAAGCTTTATCGCGTTGGGTGCATCCCACCATGGGCTTTATTTCGCCCGCGGAGTTCGTGCCTATTGCAGAAATGACAGACCTGATTAACGATATGACCTGCTGGGTGTTAAACGAAAGCTTGCGGCAAATTAAGGAGTGGCGTGAACAGGGTTTAGTGATCTCAGTTGCGGTTAACGTATCGGCGCGCAATTTAGTGCAAGAAAATTTTTGTGAAACTGTGCGTGAAACTTTGAAGCGTTATGATTTGCCCGCTTCGTGTTTAGAGTTAGAAATCACCGAAAGCACGATCATGAAGAATATGGAAAAAACACTACTAGTGCTTAACGAATTGAATGAAATGGGGATCGACTTATCAATTGATGACTTTGGTACAGGTTATTCCTCGCTGGCTTATTTAAAACGGTTACCGGTAAAACGATTGAAAATTGATTATAGTTTTATTATTAATATGATAGAAAATGAGCAGGATCAAGTCATTGTCAGCTCTACTATTAATATGGCACATAATCTTGGCTTGGGGGTGGTTGCTGAAGGTATCGAAACGCAAGCGCTACAGGCGCGTTTAGGTGAAATGGGGTGCGAGCAAGCACAGGGGTTCCATATAGGGAGGCCCATGCCAGCGAAAGAGTTAAAAGCTTGGTGTCACAATTTTGAACGTGAGCGAATGTCGTCTAACTCTTGAAGACGTTCTTCGGCGTAGCTCTTCAGCTCAGGCCCGGTTAATTCAGATCCAGTTAATTTTTCTACGGCTAATGTTGAATTAGCAGTCTCCCTTTCTATTAATGCTTTTAGCTGCTGCTCTGCATTATCAAAATTAGCATGTAAAATAAAATATTCTGCGCGTGCTTTATTTAATAGCGATAAATTATTTGCTAGTCCCGATATTTCTGCCAACTCATACCAGATTACGGGATCGTTAGGGCGACGTTTACTCAGCGAATCAAGGGTGTTGAGGGCGGGTAAGAAATCATTGTTTTTTCTATATAGCTGACTCAGATAAAACGGTAATGGATAATAATTGGGATGTTTCTTTATCAATTTTTGTAAGTTTTCAATGGCGCCCACAAAATCTTTTTGACCTGCTAATATTTGATTGTGGGTAATGTGTAAAATGAGGTTTTCAGGGTGTTTTTCTAATAATATAGACAGTGTTTGTTGTGCTTTGTCGGCCTCGCGATTATCCAGTAGCGCTACTGCCAAGCCATAACGATTACCATCCACCGACGAATCAAAACCTGACAGCTCGTCTCTAAAGTGCTGTATTGCCTCTTGGGGCGATACAGCGGTTTCTAGAATGGCGCGGGCTCTAACTAACTGATAATTAATATTGTCTGGTATGACTTTTTTGGGGTATTCACGGGCTAAGTTAATAGCATCTATTTGGCGATTGGTCGTTAACGGGTGAGTGAGTAAAAATTCCGGTGGCTTAGATGAAAAGCGTGTGAGTTTGTCCATTTCTTCAAACATCTCTGCCGTTGCGTGGGGACTCATGCCTGAGCGGGCTAGAATCGTCATGCCAATACGGTCGGCTTCTCGCTCAAAACTACGGCTAAAACGTAGTTGCTGATCTGCAGCATAAGCTTGCGTTGCCGAAATTGCGGCGATACCGGCGTCACCTTCTGTTGTCGCTGCTAGCACTAAACCAGCAAGTAAACCCGCCAGAATAGTCGTTGTTTGGCCTTTTTGTTTTTCTACGCCGCGCGCATAGTGTCGCTGGCTTAGGTGAGCGAGCTCATGACTAATCACCGATGCCAGCTGCTGTTCAGTTTTAGCGTAGTGCAGCAAACCGGTATGAATCCCAATGATGCCGCCGGGAACAGCAAAGGCGTTCAGTGAGGAGTTTTTTGCAATGACCAGAGATAAGGATGAATTGTATACGTCGCTATTAGAGGCTAAATTGGCGAGTAGATCTTCTAGGTAGTTCACTACAATAGGGTCTGAGGATGTAGGGACTTGGCGTCGATATTGCTTCAGCCAAGCTGCGCCTATACGTTGTTCTTCATTGGTGGCTGACTGGCTAATGCGGCCAATGCTCGGTAACGCAATACCCGAATTGCCAAAGGGTTCATTTGCGGTGCTAGTCGCTTTATCTCCGGTGTCACCGGCTACTAATTCTAGCGCCAAGACGGGTAATGACATACTTATTAGTAGGCCTACTAATAGACTACCAGCTAGATGACGTATAAGTAAGTTAATGCAAATTCTCCCATGGAATACGGTATTTGTTATGCTAAGCGACCATTATTGTTAACATGTAGCCAAATGGCGGTTGCCACATTGTCGTTGCCAGGTCTGATCACTGTTCTTTAACTGGTCACTAAAACCAATAGCTTTCATTGGTCGCAATAACTCGCTATGGCAGTCAGACACGGCAGCGATTAACGAGTTCAACTCATTAGCTCAATTAACGAGTTTAGCTAATGAGTTCAACACGGTTTTACTTATGATAAAAGCAAAAAACTTAATTGTAAAAACAATAGATGCAAAGGGTTTGTCTTGCCCCTTGCCATTATTAAAAGCAAAGCAAGGCTTACACCAGGTTAATACAGGTGAATGTGTTGAAGTCTTTGCCACCGATGCAGGTTCTGTACGAGATTTTCATGCGTTTATTGATTTAACTGATCACCTCATGATTGAATTTACAGAGTATGATGACCATTATCGTTACATGATAAAAAAAGCGTAATAATGAGCAATACCTACAACCCTTCCATTAAGAGACTGTCGTTACCATGATCCCTATTATTCGCACATGGATTGATCGCTACTTTCATAACGAAGAAGCGGTGCTTGTTGTTGTATTGCTCACATTGTCATTTATTGTCATCTGGACTTTAGGCGATGTGCTGGGGCCTGTTTTGGCAGCCATTATTATCGCGTTCCTTATGCAAGGCATAGTGACATCGCTAAAGGCTAAAGGTCTACCGCATTGGTTAACGGTAGCAGTGGCACTAATAGCATTAGTCGGTGCGATGGTGCTGGCGCTAGTGTTTATTATTCCTGCATTGTGGGAGCAGGCGACTAGCTTATCAAGAGAGCTGCCGCGTATGGTGACACAGGGGCGCGATCTATTATTACATTTACCCGAGGCTTATCCCTCCTTTATCACGGAAGCTCAAGTTGATCAGCTTATTCGGCATGCCAGCGCTAGCTTGGCTGCGTTTGGACAGGTAGTGGTGTCTTTTTCGGTGGCTAACCTGCCGGTGTTATTAACGGGCTTGTTGTATATGGTGCTGGTGCCTCTGCTAGTGTTTTTCTTTTTGAAAGACAGTCGCTCTATGCTTATTTGGGTGGGTTCATTACTGCCTAGCGAACGTCCGGTGATGAATAAGATTTTTGCTGAAATGAATCAGCAAATCGCCAACTATGTACGCGGTAAGGTGATTGAGATATTAGTGGTGGGGATTACTTCTTATGTCAGCTTTACTATTCTAGGCCTGAACTACGCCATATTACTGGCGTTGGCTGTTGGCCTGTCAGTTGTTATCCCTTATGTAGGTGCAGTATTAGTGACCATTCCTGTACTATTGATTGGCTTTTTTCAATGGGGATGGGGATATGAACTGTTGTATCTCACTATTGTCTATTTTGTTATTCAGGGGCTAGATGGTAATGTGCTCGTGCCTTTATTGTTTTCTGAAGCCGTTAAATTACACCCGGTAGCGATTATTTTAGCGGTATTGATTTTTGGCGGTTTATGGGGGTTTTGGGGAGTGTTTTTTGCTATTCCTCTAGCCACCTTAGTAAAAGCGATTATTAATGCTTGGCCTTCTCCTCAACGAGCTGTAGTGGCTTCCTTGGGTGCCAGCGCGGCGGGTGGATCAACCGGTAACGCAGCTGAGACAACTGATAGCGCCGCAAGTCATTCAGAGATCGATTAAATCAATATTCTCATATCAAATATATATTCATAACCGGATAAGTGTATTTATGCCTATTTGTTCTCTACCTTCTTTCACCCTATCTTTTTTCCGAGCTTCTATATCAAGAGCTTCTATATCAAGAGCTTCTATATTAGGCGCTTCTGTATTAAAAACCTCGATATTAACGACGGCATTATTGAGAACGACGGTGTTATCCGTCGCGTTGATAAACCCTCTCTCAGTGATGGCCGATACCAGTAAATCATTACTGTCGGATAAGGGATTGTCGAGTAAGGAGTTTCCAGTTACTGAGATATCTCAAACGAGTCAGTTGATTAATATAGATATCGAAAAAGGCCAGGTGGACGATAGAGAGTATCAGTACCTCGTACTCCAAAATCAGTTGCGGGTATTGTTAATCTCAGATCCGCAAGCTGATAAAGCAGCAGCGGCACTGGATGTTCATGTAGGTAGCTCAGATGATCCTAAAGATAGAGAGGGGCTCGCTCACTTTCTTGAGCATATGTTGTTTTTAGGTACTGAGAAATATCCCGAAGCGGCGGAGTACCAAGCGTTTATCGGTGATAATGCGGGTAGTCATAACGCTTATACCAGCGCAGAGCATACTAACTACTTTTTTGATATTGATGCGGATCAGCTCGAGCCAGCACTAGATCGTTTTTCCCAGTTTTTTATTGCGCCATTATTTGATGAAGAATATGTCGACCGTGAACGCAACGCTGTGCATTCTGAGTATCAAGCAAAAATAAAAGATGATTTCCGCCGTGGTTATGATGTTTATCGACAACAAATTAATCCTAAACATCCCTATGCTAAATTTAGTGTGGGTAGCTTAGAGACGTTATCGAACGGAGCTGAAGATAAGCTGCGAGACGACCTGATTGCTTTTTACCAAGCGCATTATTCGTCAAGCCAAATGACCTTAGTGGTATTAGGTAAAGAGTCGGTTGTGGATTTACAGAAAATGGTGAACACGCATTTCTCGCACATCCCACTACGTGATGTAGATGCCAGTGAACGTATTGTTCCGTTATTTGATCCTGCGAATTTACCATTCGAGGTCATCAGCAAACCCGTAAAAGACACACGCCAAATGGCGATGATATTTCCCCTGCCGTCGGTAAAAGCTTATTACCGTGAAAAGCCATTAAGCTATATTGGCTCGCTGCTTGGGCACGAAGGCGAGGGTAGCGTGTTGTCGTTATTAAAAGCTAAAGGCTGGGCAGAAGGGCTTTCGGCTGGTGGTGCTGATGCCGGTGCCGGTAATGCAACGTTCAATATAAGTGTTAGTCTAACTAAAGAAGGCGTTCTACATCGCGAAGAAATTCGTGGGCTAATATTTCATGCCCTTAAAACAATTGAAAGCGAAGGTGTTAATGCATGGCGTTATGAAGAAGAGCAGCAGCTGGCTGAAATTGCTTTTCAATTTCGCGAAAAAGGACGTGCGATTAATACGGTAAGTCACCTTGCGGATAGCATGCATGATTATCCTGTTGCCGAGATCATTAGTGCAAATTATCGTTACGCTCGTTTTGATGAGCCGCTTATTCGACGTTTACTGGCCAAATTGACGCCAGACAATCTATTTGTGAGTACTATCTTTCCCGAAGTGAAAACCGATAATGTCACTGAAAAATATCAAGTGCCTTATACCGTTAAGACACTTAATAAAAAGCTTGCACCATTAACCAGCAGTATCGCAAAAAGTTACACCTTACCCCAAAAGAATATTTTTATACCGGTGAACATTAGTTTGTCTACTGACGGAGATGTATTTAATACCTTTGATAAACCTCAAAAAATTATCCTAGATAAATCTTTAACGTCTGCGTTATGGGTTCAGCAGGATGTATCATTTAATGTGCCTAAGGCAAATGTCTTCGTGCGTGTGCAGTCGCCTTTATCCGCATCTTCCGCACGACACTCCGCACTTAATCAGTTGTTGATCGCGTTGGTTAACGACCGTTTAAATGAAAATAGTTATCCTGCGTCGTTGGCTGGTCTGTCATATTCATTATCCTCCAATAGCCGAGGTTTTGATCTGGGATTGCGCGGTTATAACGATAAAATGCCTTTGTTGTTATCGATGCTAGCGGAGCAAGTACAGCAACCCATTATATTGCAGGCTCGCTTTGATCGTCTTAAGATCGAGATGTTAAGGGGTTTACGTAATGCACAAAAACAAACACCCTATAAACAGTTATTTGGTCAGTTACCGGTTAGCTTATTTTCGCCGTACTA
Organism: Granulosicoccus sp.; assembly: GCA_047628835.1. Taxonomy (GTDB): domain Bacteria; phylum Pseudomonadota; class Gammaproteobacteria; order Pseudomonadales; family Cellvibrionaceae; genus Endobugula. The sequence goes on along the minus strand of JBLHVX010000048.1, from coordinate 4,311 downwards.
TTCTGATGAGCGTATTGGTAGTGAGCTAGAAACTATTAGTATGCAAGAGCTTGAAGCGTTTGCGTCCACTTGGTTACAGGGCACGAACATTAACGCATTGGTCTATGGCAATGTTGATAAACAGGCAGCGGCATTATTTCAGTCCACATTAGAAGAGTGGATACAGCAAGGCAGTTTACCGTTAGCCGAAGCCGCTGTGGTTCAATTGCCTTTATTGGAGCAAACAGGCTTAGACAAGGCGGCATCGATAAAAAACACCATCCCCGAAGTGAGCCTACATGTTGATCATAATGACACGGCTGTCGGTTTGTATGTTCAGGGTGTTGACGATAGCGCAGAAAGCCAAGCTAAGATGGTATTGCTGCGGCAAGTATTGAAGTCTGCTTTTTATTCTCAATTACGCACAGAGCAACAATTAGGGTATATCGTTTTCATGACGAACATGTCGATAAAAGACGTTCCCGGTTCTTTCTTTGTGGTGCAGTCACCCAGCGCCTCTAGCGAGGAAATCAAAGAAGCGGTGATACAGTTTCTTCAACAATCTGAGTCTTTAATTCCTGAAGACTTGTCGGTATTTAAGCGTTCGGTTGCGACTAAATTATTAGAAACACCACAGACCTTATCTGCGAAAGCGGGTCTATATTGGCAAGATATTCTTAAATCGAACGAAAACTTCGATTATCGTCAACAGCTCGTTAATCACATTAATGACATAAATCCGCAACAATTACGTGCGTATTATCAAGCTTTGTTTAACAAAGGGGATGTAAAAGAGGGCGTACTTAATAGCCCGCGACTGGTATGGTTTGTTGCAAACAACAAAGCCGAGAATAAACCATTGGAGGTGTCAGTTGAGCAAAGCTACTATCGTTATCCTTAGCGGACTGTTAAGAATGACTCTAACCTTAGTGGCTTGCTACTAAAGTGCATCGCTATCAAAAACCTTAATAACTTCTATACTGAGGTTGTTTGTGAGTGACGACGAGCATGTGGGGCGTCATTATGTTGTCAGCATTTGTAATGAAATGGTTTTTTTGTAGTTTAACTACATTTTTGATGCGCTGGTTTTATACGATAAGTAAATTTATCGCGGTTTTGGACAAGTTAGTCCCTGTTTCCCTTGTTTTAGATGAGGCTTTAGTTGCCAGATTGAAAAGATGCAATTGATCGTGTAAGATTACTACAAAATGCTCGCTATTTATTCGGAGTCATGGGCTTCCTCAAAAGTTCTGCTGATGGGCGTAATTAATAGGTTCATCTTAGAACGCGAGTAAATATATGCCTATATAAGGTATATATTTACGCTTGACAGCCCCCAATATATTCAACATGAACGAGCTACTAGGGCTCGTTACCGAGGAGAGAAAATGCAACACGATATTGAATCTCAAGAGTGGTTAGATGCTCTATCATCACTCGTAAAACACGCTGGTAAAGAGCGTGCATCAGAAATACTCCAACAGCTTAGCGAAAAAGCGGGTATTGAGGGAGTCGATGTTCCTTCTCTTATCCGCACGCCATACGTTAATACCATTGCTATAAAAAACGAGATAAAAGCGCCGGGTAATCCGGATCTAGATCGTCGTATTCGCTCGCTTATTCGCTGGAATGCGATGGCGATGGTGATGAAAGCTAACAGTAATGACGATGGCCTAGGTGGTCATATCGCGTCTTATCAGTCAGCTGCGGTGTTATATGAAATCGGCTTCCAGTATTTTTTCCATGCAGATGGCAATGGCCGTTTGGGTGATCTGGTTTATTATCAAGGCCACAGTTCGCCAGGTATGTATGCGCGTTCTTATTTAGAGGGTCGTTTAGACGAAGAACAGCTTGATAACTTCCGTCGCGAAGTCGATGGCAAAGGCCTATCGTCTTACCCTCATCCTTGGTTAATGCCGGATTACTGGCAGTTCCCAACAGTATCGATGGGTTTAGGACCCATTACGGCCATTTACCAAGCACGTTTTATACATTATCTAACCGCACGTGGCTTACTAGAAGAAAATAAAGCACGTAAAGTGTGGGCGTTTTTAGGTGATGGCGAATGTGATGAGCCGGAAACTCTTGGTGCGATTTCATTAGCAGCGCGTGAACACTTAGACAACCTGACCTTTGTGATTAACTGTAATCTACAGCGTTTAGATGGCCCTGTTCGTGGTAACGGCAAAATTGTACAAGAGCTAGAAGGCGTATTCCGTGGAGCGGGTTGGAATGTGATTAAAGTTCTTTGGGGTGCAGGTTGGGATCGTTTGCTAGAAAAAGATACTAGCGGTCTACTCGTTAAACGCATGAACGAAGTGGTTGATGGTGAACTTCAGGCCTGTAAAGCGCATGGAGGTGCATATACCCGTGAGCATTTCTTTGGCAAATATCCTGAGTTATTAGAACTTGTGAGCGATATGAGCGATCAAGAAATTCACCAATTAAACCGTGGTGGCAACTCTGCCGATAAAGTTTACGCAGCTTACGCAGAAGCCGTTGCACATAAAGGTCAGCCAACCGTTATTCTTGCACAAACCGTTAAAGGTTACGGAATGGGCGAAGCCGGTGAAGCGATTAATGAAGCTCACTCGGTTAAAAAGTTAGACGCAGAAAGCTTGAAGCAGTTCCGTGATCGTTTTGATCTTCCATTCTCAGATGAAGAGCTAAAAGACCTACCTTATTACCGTCCTGCTGCTGATAGCCCAGAAATGGTTTATTTACATGAACAGCGTAAAAAACTGGGTGGTTATTTACCCGCTCGTCGCAGCGAAGTTGAAACAGTGGACGTACCTGGTTTAGAAGCATTTAAATCACAGCTAACCGGCAGTGGCGAACGACAAATATCTACGACCATGTCGTTTGTGCGTATTTTATCGACATTGGTAAAAGACAAAAAAATGGGCAAGCGTGTTGTGCCCATCGTACCGGATGAAGCGCGTACCTTTGGTATGGAAGGCATGTTCCGTCAAGTCGGTATTTACGCCGCAGCGGGTCAAAAATATGTGCCTCATGACTCAGAACAAATCATGTTTTATAAAGAAGATGAAAAAGGTCAGATTTTAGAAGAAGGTATTAATGAAGCTGGTGCTATGTCGTCATGGATTGCGGCAGCAACGTCCTACAGTACCAATGGCGTATCGACTATCCCGTTCTATATTTACTACTCAATGTTTGGTTTTCAGCGTATTGGCGACTTGGCATGGTTAGCCGGTGATATGCAGGCGCGTGGCTTTATGATCGGCGCGACAGCAGGTCGTACTACGCTTAACGGTGAAGGCTTGCAGCATGAAGATGGCCATAGTTTGATCATGGCGAATACTATCCCGAACTGTAAATCTTATGATCCAACCTATAACTATGAGCTAGCTGTTATTATTCAAGATGGTATGCAGCGTATGTATGAAGACAAAGAAAATTGTTTTTATTACATCACCACCATGAACGAAAACTATCAGCACCCAGAAATGCCAGAAGGTGTTGAAGCTGGAATTATTAAAGGTATGTATGCCTTACAAAAAGGCACTAGCAAGAAAAAGAATCGTGTACAGTTAATGGGTTCGGGTACTATTTTGCGTGAAGTAGAGGCGGCGGCTGATATTTTACGTAATGATTATGGTGTTGAATCTGATGTGTGGAGCGTGACGAGTGTTAATCAGTTAGCGCGTGATGGACAGGATGTGAATCGTTACAATATGATGCATCCTGAATCAGCAGCAAAAATACCGTATATTACTCAACAGTTAGCGGATGCCAAAGGCCCCGTTATCGCAGCGACTGATTATATGAAAATGCATTTTGAACAATTACGCGATTTCATTCCTACACCGTTGACCGTATTAGGTACGGACGGTTTTGGTCGCAGTGATAGCCGCGAACAATTGCGTCGTTTCTTTGAAGTGAATCGCTACTATGTAGTGGTTGCAGCACTTAAGGCTTTAGCCGACGAAGGAAAAATAAAAACGACTGTGGTCAGCAAGGCAATTAAAGACTTTGGTCTTGATGCTGATAAAGTTAACCCGATGAGCGTATAACCCTTATGGGCACCTCTAAAAACAGTATTACAGCTAGGAGATAAATGACAGTGACTAAACAAACCGTTTCTGTTCCTGATATTGGCGGCGCTGATGGTGTCGAAGTAATTGAGATTTCTGTTGCTGTCGGTGACAGCGTAGAAAAAGAACAAGCAATCGTCGTGCTAGAAACCGATAAGGCTTCAATGGATATTCCTTGTCCTATTGATGGCACGGTCACGGCGCTTAATGTAAAAGTGGGCGATAAGATTTCAGAAGGCGACGCCTTAATTGAAGTCGACGTTGAAACTGGCGGTGC
>JBLHVX010000047.1:0-12039 GCA_047628835.1 Granulosicoccus sp. | reverse complement strand
TGCTCGACTGGGCAAAAGATTTGGGGCCGAATGTTCAATTGATGACTCCGGTAATGCTCGACCGTAAGCCACATCCTGATCAAGCCTATCGCGCCTGTTTAGGGCTGTTAAATCTATCGAGGACGTATGACAAGCAACGATTGGACGCCGCTTGTCAGCGAGCGGCAGCCATCCATTCACCCACAGTAAGAAGTATCAAATCCATTTTGAAAAATGGTATTGATCAACTTGAACTGTCACTCGACGAGCAACGCACCGCAACCGAAAAAACAAGCAGCGATGATCACGATAATATTCGCGGCTCACAGTATTACCATTAACTACTAAGGATAAATCCGATCTCACAACAACAATATTTACAGCAGCTTTACAGCAACTACGCACCTTAAAACTCAGTGGCATTGTGCAATCTCTGGAATTACAGTGGTGCCAACCACAAACTTATGATGATCTTAGTTTTGATGAACGCGTAGGGCTTATGGTCAGTCAAGAGCTGACCTCACGCGCCAACAAGCGACTGCAGCACTTGCTAAAAGCGGCGCGTTTTAAGGATGATTCCCGGATTGAGGATATTGACTACGCGCACCCGCGAGGTCTATTAAAATCTCAGGTAGCCAATCTGTTAACGGGCGAGTGGATAGGGAAAAATCAGAACCTGACAATCACTGGCCCGACGGGATGTGGCAAAACCTATTTGGCTTGCGCCATCGGCCATCATGCCTGCCACCACGATTATAGTGTGCGTTATTACCGCGCTTCACGGCTGTTCGAATCGCTCACCATCAGTCACGGTGATGGCAGTTACCTCAAGCTAATTAATCAACTGGCAAAAGCCGACTTACTCATCATCGACGACTGGGGACTGGAGACCTTAACTCAAAGTCAGCGCAATGACCTATTGGAAATAATGGAAGACCGTCACGGCAGCAAATCCACCATCGTCACCAGTCAATTCCCGGTGACCAAATGGCATAGCTATATCGGCGATGCGACACTGGCCGATGCCATCCTCGACCGGCTTCTTCACAACGCACACAAGCTACCGCTCAAAGGGGAATCGATGAGAAAAGCAATGAGTTCATTGACTGAAGGTGAACACTTGGTGTAAAAAGACACTGACCAATGTTTAGGGTTGGGAGGTGTTCGTCTTCCGCCGGAATGGGTGTTCAGCTTCACCGTAATACACAATTGCCTTTAAAAACTCAGTTAATGTGTTTTTAGTAAGACGATACAGATGATTTAAGCACTATATCTACATGTTCTTTATAAAAACCCTTATTTTTTAAATAACGGCTTTTTTTTGCCATTAAATATAATTTCTCTTCCTCTGTCATAATTTCACCAGAGGATTCGGCTTCGGCTTTTACTTCAGTGTTGCCAAAGCGCTTATCCTTAACTAAATGCGCAAGCGCTAACCAATCAATCGCTTGACGGTCAAAAGCTGCGAGAGCAGTACTCTCACAAATACCCTTTTCTCGCAATTCGATTTTAATCTTAAATGGACCATTACCCGCACTGACTTTGGCACGAATAAAAGATTCTGTAAAACGAGCATCGCTTTGGTAACCCTGATCTCGCAATTCGTCTAACACTGCTTGAATTTCATTTTCAGCAGAAAATTTTTGTGAAAGCCTTCTGTATAACTCTACTCGCGAATACTCTCTACGCGCCAAGTATCGTAATGCGCTTACTTTAATCGCTTTAACCTCGTCTGTACGAGACGATGGCGACAAATTATATGAATATTCGAAAGACATAGCTGTAGCCGATGTATACGCTGTATTCGTCATAGTAATCCCCTCGATTTAGCCTGCCGGTTGTTCTACAGCAATATCTACCACATTACCCTTTTCCTTACTTTCAGCTTCAACGGTATCAGGTAAGTACTCTCGTCGAATAGCCGTTTCAACTTCTTCTGCTATTTCAGGACGTTCTTGTAAAAACTTGATCACATTACTCTTTCCTTGACCAATTTTTTCACCTTTATAGCTATACCATGCACCAGCCTTATCAATAAGCTCGAGCTTAACGCCATAGTCGATAACTTCACCTAAACGGTTAATACCATGACCGTAGGTGATTTGAAATTCAGCCTGTTTAAATGGCGGCGCCACTTTGTTTTTAACCACTTTAACGCGAGTTTCTGAGCCCACTACTTCGTCACCATCTTTTACCGCACCTATACGGCGGATATCTAATCGCACCGATGAGTAAAATTTAAGGGCATTACCACCTGTCGTAGTTTCTGGGTTACCAAACATCACGCCAATTTTCATACGAATTTGGTTAATGAAAATACACAAGCAATTCGCATTCTTAATATTGCCTGTGATTTTTCTTAGCGCCTGGGACATTAAACGTGCCTGTAAACCAACATGGTGATCACCCATATCACCTTCAATTTCAGCTTTTGGTGTTAGCGCTGCAACAGAATCAATAACAATAACGTCGACAGCTCCAGAACGCACCAGCATATCTGCCACTTCTAATGCTTGCTCACCGGTATCAGGCTGGGAAATAATAAGGTCATCAACCTTTACGCCTAATTTACTTGCATAAATAGGGTCTAGCGCGTGCTCTGCATCAATAAATGCGCAAGTACCGCCTTGCTTTTGCGCTTCAGCAATCACTTGTAGTGTCAGCGTAGTTTTACCCGAAGACTCAGGGCCATAAATTTCAGCAATACGTCCTTTAGGTAAGCCGCCTATGCCTAATGCGATATCTAGACCAAGAGAACCGGTTGAGATCGCTGGTATTTTCACCAGTTCACGATCACCCATACGCATAACAGTGCCTTTACCAAACTGCCTTTCGATCTGACTCAACGCAGCTTGTAATGCCTTATCTTTATTCGAATCCATTGTTTTGTCCTCTTTCACTCGATTTTTTACAGTTTGTTTGCTCACGGTTTGCTTACTCAAAATATCATTCACTTTTTAACGGCTCGGCAAAATTAGCGTCGCTCAATGTGGTTACTATAACTACAAAATACTGTATGCGCAACCAGTACTATTTTTTTATACAGTAAATTTTCATCCCCTACTTCATCACTAGGTTAGCGCACCCTTAATGGCCTCTATAACTGTTTGATATCTAATACTTTTTCGATTACCTTCAAAATGAAAGTCTTGCGATATAATTGAACAACCCTTTTTTGCCCAAGTAATCCATACAGTACCTACAGGCTTTTCTTCACTTCCACCTTCAGGCCCCGCTATCCCCGTAACAGCAATTGCAACATCTGCCTGTGTAGCCTTAAGAGCTCCAGTGGCCATAGCCTCCGCCACTTCCTGGCTAACCGCACCATAACTCTCTAGATCACTACCATCAACCTGTAGCAGTTGTTGTTTAGACAAATTACTGTAGGTGATGAAACCTTGGGAAAACCATTGAGAGCTACCCGCTGTATCGGTAATAGCATGCGCAACACCGCCGCCAGTACAAGATTCCGCCGTGGTTATAATATGACATTGCCGGAGAAGGTGACACCCTAACTGAATGCTAAGGCGGTTAAGTATTTCATCATCCGGAGATATAGGCAAAGACATAGCTTCACATCACATAAGTCATTAGGTAACGGGTATTATACGCGCATGCGAGCTGATCGATCACCTAAGATTTACAATCGTTACGAACCAGCCTGAGAGGATAGATATTCGGCATAAGTGCCTTTAAAGCTATGTAACTCGTGTCCTTTGATTTCAATAATATGATTAGCCAATGATGATACAAACTCACGATCATGACTAACGAATAACAACGTGCCGTCATAGTGCGATAATGCAAGGTTTAACGCCTCGATAGACTCCATATCCAAGTGATTAGTAGGCTCGTCCATTAATAACACGTTCGAATCCATCATCATTAGCTTGCCAAATAACAAGCGATTTTTTTCACCACCCGAACATACGGTCACTCGTTTATTAAAATCATCTGCCGAAAACAATAAACGACCTAGGGTTGCTCTCACAATCTGATCATCGTGGTTGGGTTTACGCCAAAGGCTCATCCAATCAAATAAATTAATATTTTCTGCGAAATCAGCGGTACTGTCTTGCGGGCAATAACCCAAAGCAGCATTTTCTGACCATTTTATTTTGCCACCTTGCAGACTTAGGTGATTCATTAAACAACGCAGTAATGTGGTTTTACCTGCACCATTTTCACCGATGATGGCGACACGCTCCCCTGCATCGATAATTACGTTAGCTTTTTTAAATAACACGTTATCATCAAAACTGTGGCTAATATTTTCTAGAATTAAGGCTTGGCGGTGTAATTTTTTATCTTGCTTAAACCGAATAAAAGGGTTCATTCTGCTAGATGGTTTAATGTCATCTAACTTGATTTTTTCCAGCTGCTTAGCCCGCGAGGTAGCCTGCTTAGCTTTTGATGCATTAGCAGAGAAGCGACTAACAAACTGCTGCAGATCGGCAATTTGTGCGCTCTTCTTGCTGTTTTCCGAATGTAGGCGCTCCTGAACCTCTGTAGCCGCCCGCATAAAGTCATCATAGGTGCCTGGGTACACTCGCAGCTCGCCGTAATCAATATCGGCCATATGGGTACATACTGAGTTTAAGAAATGGCGATCATGCGAAATGATGACCATAGTGCTTTCACGCTCATTAAGAATCGTTTCTAACCAATGGATAGTATTAATATCAAGGTTATTGGTCGGCTCATCTAAGAGTAAAATATCAGGATCCGAGAACAAGGCTTGAGCCAGTAGCACGCGTAATTTACGACCCGGTGCAATATCGCTCATTAGACCGTAATGTAATTCTTGCTCAATACCTGCACCCATTAGAATTTCTTCAGCGCGGCTTTCAGCGGTATAACCGTCCATTTCTGCAAATTCTGTCTCTAGTTCAGCAACCTTCATGCCTTCTTCTTCTGACATTTCTGGCAGACTATAAATACGGTCACGCTCCTGTTTTATCTTCCATAGATCGGCATGCCCCATAATGACTGTGTCAACCACCGAAAACGCTTCAAAAGCGAACTGATCTTGGCTTAGTTTACCGACGCGCTCATTAGGTGTTATGGAGACGTTACCCGCCGATGGCGCAAGCGTACCATCGAGAATTTTCATAAAGGTCGACTTACCGCAACCATTGGCGCCAATTAGGCCATAGCGATTGCCATTACCAAACTTAACGGAGATATTTTCAAATAGTGGTTTTGCACCAAACTGCATGGTGACATTTGCGGTAGAAATCAAAGGGGTTATTCCTGAAATAAGTGTTTGATATAAGTGCCTGATATACGTGCTTAGCATGAGCACCAATATAGAGGCAAAATCGACGTAAAAAAAAGGCTACCCAATGGGTAGCCTTTTTAATAATGGTGGGTCGTGCGCGACTCGAACGCGCGACCAATTGGTTAAAAGCCAACTGCTCTACCAACTGAGCTAACGACCCGAATTTTGTGTTGGTAAACGTTAAGCTTGCTGCTCAACGAGGCGCACATATTAATGATTACACGGGAAAACTCAAGCCTTTTTTGTATTATTTCTCGTTTAAATTTATTCCGTGCTTTGGCTTGCATATTTTGTTGCATCATCAACGCCTGCATCTGCAAATCCTTGTCGGCGTAAACGGCAACTATCGCACTTACCACAAGCATCACCATTTGCATTTGCTTGATAGCACGAAATGGTTTCTGCGTAATTAATACCCAACGTCATTCCTTGGCGAATAATGTCGGCTTTGGTCAAATCTATTAGCGGCGTCTGGATCCGTAGCGGCTGACCTTCAACACATGCCTTAGTGGCTAAATTCGCCATCTGCTCATAGGCTTTGATGTAATCAAGACGGCAATCTGGGTAACCCGAGTAATCGACGGCGTTTACACCTATGAAGATATCATTTGCACCAAGCACTTCAGCCCAGCCTAAAGCTATAGATAAAAATACGGTATTACGCGCTGGTACATAAGTGACTGGAATACCCTCACTCGCGGCTTCTGGGACATCAATCGCATCGTCCGTTAACGCAGAACCTCCTATGGCGCGTAAGTCCAGCACAATGGTCTTATGCTCTGCAGCGTTCATCTTTGATGATAATAGCTCTGCAGCGGTTAGCTCCGCACGATGTCGCTGGCCATAATCAAAACTCAAGGTATAACACTCATAACCCTGGCGCTGGGCAATAGCGAGAACGGTGGTTGAATCTAAACCGCCAGAAACAAGTACAACCGCTTTGGGTGCAGACGAAGCCATAAAACGTTACCTAGATAATATAATGAATAAAATGCATGTATGCCTGAGAGTTTTATACTTAGTTATCAGCAGAGGGGTCATAAGTAGCGGCATTACTAACGCCCAGGCTTATCGCCCCAAAGCGCTTTATGTAGCTGCATTTGAAATCGAACTGGCACACGATCTGCCAAAATCCATTCGACTAACTGACTAGGTGCCAGTTGCTCGTAGATAGGAGAAAACAATATCTCACCCACTTTATCTTCTAAGGCATATTCATTTACTTTAAACAGCGACCATTCATAATCTTGTCGATCACCAATCACAAATTTTAGCTGATCTTGTCGGCGTAACAGCGCAATATTAGCGTAATCATTACGCGCAACTTCTCCAGATGACGGTGTTTTAAGATCCATTACGATGCTGACGCGAGGGTCGATATTATCAACGGATAACGCCCCACTAGTTTCAATCGAAACGTTTAAGCCTTGATCACACAACGCCGTTAATAAGGCGCGTGCGTCAGGTTGCGCTAACGGCTCCCCTCCGGTCACGCACACATAACTCGCACCGTAGGAGATTACCTGGGTCATAATCTCGCCTAACCCCATGCGTTCGCCGCCATAGAAGGCATATTCAGAGTCGCAGTAAGTACAACGTAAAGGGCAGCCAGTTAAGCGTACAAACACAGTCGGTTTGCCCACTGTTTGCGCTTCGCCTTGTATCGAAAAAAAGATTTCTGTAATTTTTAATGATGAGGCTGTTTTGGACATGGCTGTTTACTATGAATGTTTATAAAGAAACGCGCTAATAGGGGGTGATAGTACTGGATAAAAAATAGGCGGCGAGTATAAAGAAAAAGGGCCTAAGAATCTACACTCTCTATTCACACTCCCTATCCACAAGCTACTAATGACTGAAAGAGTGTGAAAAAGAGAAAGGCTGAAAATGATGCTAGGAGGCCGTCCGAGAATAGAGAACCTAATGCGGGACAGCTATTCAACGCTAGTAGTTTTTACTGATGAACGACTTAGCCAGCAATGCCGCATCACTATCGCTGGCTGCCACTTTATCGAGTATTTCTCGCGCTTCTTTTTTATTGCCTTGATCAAAATAAATTCTTGCTAGCTTAAACTGTGCATCAGGCACTTTAGAGTTATTAGGGTACTCGTTAATAAGCAATTCAAAGTTATCAGCGGCCGCTTTTTTCTCGCCATTGGCAAAAAGGATTTGGCCCGTCCAATAATATACATTCGGAGTGTATTGCCCTCCTTGATATCGATCTATGTACTCTGTAAATTTTGTTTGAGCTGCAGAATAGTCTTGTTTATCGAGCAACAAACTAATGGCTTCACTGTATAGAGTATTAGCTGCGTCACTGTTATTGCCGAGCACAGCATTAGCACCACCAGTAATCACCGAAGCTCCTGCTGTCTTGTCGACTGAACGATCGCCCGAATTATTAGCAACCGGACCACCCGCAATATTCTGAGACGTAGCGGATACTTGTTGCTGATGTGCAAGCTCACTGACACGTTTATCTAAATCTAAATAGTCGTCTAGGCGCTGCTGCTTAAGACGCTTAATCTGGTAGGCCTGCTCTTCTAATAACCCTCTTAAGGCTTGCACTTCTTGTTGCAGCGTTTGAATTTCATACACTGCACTCGCCTCAGAAACAGCAGGCGCTTGATTGACGCCCGCTGCATTTCTCACATCAGCTTGCGCCATTAACTCAAGAGGAAAAACAACACCAAGAATAGTGATTATGGACATACGCTGAATGATTAACACGATAGCCACCAATATAATAAAGAAGAGCGCGCCGAAAGAAAGCACCAAAGGAAGATGATACAAAAAGTACTGATATAGAATGAGCAACCTCGAAAGCCAATAACTGCTGTAACTACTCAGCTCACAGCCAAAATCGCGCTGAACTGCGTTAAAAAATGATTATTTACACTTGTAAACTCACATTTTCCGCCTTGCTCAGCACGATTTTGACTGCAATCTGAACAGTTACGGGCAGTCTGAGTAGTTACTAACTGCTTTGAACAATCACTTTGACTAGCTGTTATAAACAACCGTTCTACATCCTTATTGCTAATGCCGCTAAAGGCACTAGCTAAGTCACATCTAGGCAGATGCGACTTAGTAATTACATCGTGTTACTTAATTTCTACACGACGGTTTTGCTGCCAAGCGTAGCTATTAGACCCACTAGCCGCTGGCTTTTCTTCGCCGTAGCTGATGACTTCCATAGATGAGGTCACACCCTTAGATAATAAGTAAGCACGAACAGATTGTGCACGACGCTCGCCCAGAGCGATATTGTATTCACGTGTACCACGCTCATCCGCGTGACCTTCTAAACGAACTGCTTTAGGCTTAGCGACTAATGCCGCTGCGTGTGCATCAAGCAATGAACGTGAATCAGCACGCAATGCTGAAGAGTTGAAGTCAAAGTAAAAAACGTTTGCGGTAGGCGCGACCACACCATCACCAACACCGCTGTTATTTGAGCCACCCGTTGTAACTGTGGCTGAAGTACCATTAGATGCTGTTGCATCTGTACCAGTATCGGGATCTTCTGTTGTAGAAGAAGTAGAACATGCTGTTAAAAATAATGCAGCTGCCAGAATAATTGATGTGGTTTTTATGGTTTTAACTAAAGTGATATTGCCTAACATGGTTTTCTCCGAAATTTGACTACGTTTTTAAAGTAGATTTATTGTACGTTTATTGTACTTTTGTTGTATACATGCGGTAGGTCTTCCAAAAATAGGATTTCCAAACGCAGCTGCCCCAAAAAAGCTGATAATAACACACTCTTAGCAGAAGACTATAGTGTGTGTTCATAACCGATTCATTGCGCTGCGAGCCCTAAAGCAATGATTCGATGCATGGTTAACGCTATGCGCGCCATAATGTCATTTAAAGAACGGTGACCAAGCAGGTTCTCGCACATCACCCGACGTTGACGGCAGAGAAAAACGTGTACCGGCATCTAGCGATACGCTAGCCAAAATGCCCTTACCACCTGATCGCGTAGCGTATATTAGTGACGCGCCATTAGGGGCAATACTCGGTGATTCGTCCAAATTGGTCTCGGTGGTTAATACCTTAACGGTGCCCGTTTCTAAGTTTTGAGTAGCGATATGAAAGACATCTCCTCGCTGATGCACCATAACGATGCTCTTACCGTCAGGTGTTACTTGCGCTTTTGCGTTGTAAACACCTTCAAATGTTAAACGTTGAGGATAACCCTCGGTGGCTGAGGCAATATAAATTTGCGGCTTACCACCACGGTTAGATGTGAAAATAATATTCTTGCCGTCCGTCGTCCATGTGGGCTCGGTATCTATCCCAAAGTGAGAGGTAATTCGGTTGAATTTACGGGTTGCTAAATTCAGAGTATATATTTCTGGGTTGCCATCTTTCGATAAAACCAAGGCCAATTTTTTACCATCTGGCGACCACGACGGCGCACTGTTAAGCCCCTTGAAATTGGTTAACTGTTCACGCTTACCTGTCAGTAAATTTTGTACGAAAATTGCTGGCCGGCCGGTTTCGAAAGAAACATAAACCACCGACTTACCATCCGGCGACCACGATGGGGATAAAATAGGCTCAGAGGATTTTAGCAATACTTGTATCCGAGCCCCGTCCATGTCTGCTCGAATAAGTTGATATTGCGTATTCGAACGCTGCTCTACATAGATAATGTCCGTTGAAAACGCTCCGCGAATCCCTGTAATCGCCTCATACACGGCATCACTGACGTAATGCGCCATATCACGTAAACCATCCGTTGCAACGACAATAGGCTTATTAAATATAATATTCTTTTGACTCACCACATCATATAAAGAAAATACTAGTTGGTAGCCTTGCGCACTAGGTAATATATCGCCAATAACGAGATACTCAGTACCTAATAAGCGCCAATCACGAAAGACGACATCCTCGGGTAACGAAGGAAATGACAGCATATTACTGGGGTCAATAGTCGAAAACTGTCCGCTACGACGCAAGTCATTAGATACAATATTAGCAACATCCTCAGGTAATGACTGGCCACCGGTGTAATTAAACGGCACAACACTAATGACAGTTGGGTTATCAACACCCTTAGAGATTCTTATGGTCAACTCGGCATGAGTAAATGATGAAAATAATATTGCGCCTAACAATAAGGCTTTCAGTGATTTCACTGTCTTAAGTCCTCTGGTTCAAAATATAAGTTAAATACACGAAAGTTTTTTTCAAAGACGCGAATCGGTATGTTTTTTAATTCTGGGAAGCTGTCTGCTTTATTGACCGCTAACTCCGCAGAATTATTAAATGCTTGATCACTACTACCCTCTAAAACACTTACACTTATCACTTTACCTGTTGGCACTAATTGAATACGCAATAATGCGCTCATGCCATTACGAGCGGATGGCGGACGATTCCAATTGGCACTGACCTTATCATGAATAACACTATGATAAGACTCCGCAAGCTCAGTATCTGCTGCAGCTTGCTCACCTGCTTTGAGTCGTGCTTTTTCTGCAGCAATACTTCTTTGTAATTCACGCTGGCGCTCTTGCTCTATATCTTTTTGTAAAGCCGCTTTTCTAAGTGCTTCTTCCTCTTCATTTTGTTTATCTTTTTCTGCCTGCTCTTGTTTTTTTCTTTCAGCGCGTTTTTTCTTTTTTTCTTCTTCGCGTTTTTTAACCAACTGGTTTTTGCGGACTTTTTCTTCCGCTGCTTTCTTCTGTTCGGCCTTGCGCTTAGCGGCTTGCTTGTCTTTCTCACGCTGCTGACGTTTTTTCTTCGCCGCTGCTTCTTGGTTCTTTAATGTGTCATCAAGTTTCGGTGGTTTAACCTCTTTCGCCACTGGCTTAGCTTTTTGTTCAATCGCAATCAGCGTCGCCTTAATATAGCTCGGTTTACTTATGAGCTCCTGTTCCGTAGCAGCACTCCAGCCTAATACTACCAACCATACCAGTAAACCATGGCCGATCATACTCAACGTAATTGCTATACCATATGATCTCATTCAACTGATTCCAGTAGCCAACATATATTATCTAGCCGGCTCAGTCACTAGGCCAACCGATTCAGCGCCTGCACCTTGCAAGCTACTCATCAAGGACACAACAGTCCCATAAGGCACATTTTTATCGCCCCACACTAGCACGGGGGTTTGTGGTTTTACGCGTAACACCTTTGTTACTTGAGCGGTAATATCGGACAAGGGTTTCTCTGATTTCTCATCATCACCTATATTAATATAATACTTATTTTGCGCGTCAACTGATATGACTAAAGGCTCTTCCTGATCAGGTGTAGGCGCGGAGTTCGCTTGAGGTAGATCGACCTGCACACCTTGCAACAACAATGGCGCTGTCACCATAAAGATAATAAGTAAAACCAACATCACATCGATATAAGGGACGACATTAATCTCGGCCATTGGCTTTTTTTTCGTACGGCGAGGTTTTTGATAAGCCATAAGAGATTACCCGTGTAGCTGGCGCTGAAGAATGGATGTGAATTCTTCTGCAAAGGTATCATAGCTATTTGCCAGCGTCTCGGCTCTAGCGGAAAAACGGTTATAGGCCAACACTGCAGGAATCGCAGCAAACAAGCCCATCGCTGTAGCAATTAAGGCCTCTGATATACCCGGTGCAACTGTTGCCAACGTTGCCTGAGTGGCATTTGCCAACCCTCTAAAAGAATTCATAATCCCCCACACTGTACCGAACAGACCGATATAAGGGCTAACGGATGCCACACTCGCTAAAAAGGGTAAATTAGCATCAAGCTTTTCTTGCTCACGTGCCAATGCCACA
>JBLHVX010000046.1:0-12332 GCA_047628835.1 Granulosicoccus sp. | reverse complement strand
GAGCCTTCCAGTTGTGCAGCGCCTTGGCTTGGGCCAAAACATTTCAATTGACGAGATTGAAAATAATCTACTACGCCTTCAACTAGCGGCACTTCGGGGCCGACTATGGTTAAGCCCACGTTGTTAGCTTCGACAAAATCGGCGAGAGCTTCAAACGCCATCGTATCGATGGCGATATTTTCTAACTTCTCTTCTAGCGCAGTACCCGCATTACCGGGGGCCACGAAGACTTTTTCGACGCCGGCACTTTGTGCAGCTTTCCACGCTAGAGCATGTTCACGGCCACCAGAGCCAATCACTAAAACATTCATGTTGTGTTACCTATTTGAAATTTTCAGAACTAAATGGTCCATAGCTTACAGTCAACAGAATACAGCTTACAGGAAAAGCAAAAAAGACATGACGTGTTTTTGTAACCCGCCACAATTTTTTGTTAGCTGTTACCACCCCATGGACGGTGGGCACATCGAAACTGCAGGCCAGATTTTGCTCCTGCAAATCTGCCATTCACACCGTCCTTGGTGTTCGAGCAATTTTCGTGTAGCTGTTAGCTTAATGCTTAAAGTGTCTCATGCCGGTAAACACCATTGCCATGCCGTGTTCGTCAGCAGCGGCGATGACTTCGTCATCGCGCACTGAGCCGCCAGGTTGAATCACACAGCTAATGCCTACGCTCGCCGCATTATCCATACCGTCGCGAAATGGGAAGAAAGCATCGCTAGCCATCACAGCGCCTGCTACTGTTAGTTTGGCATGTTCTGCTTTGATGGCAGCAATACGTGCAGAGTTTACACGGCTCATTTGGCCTGCGCCGACACCAATAGTACGGCCATCTTTGGCGTAGACAATCGCGTTGGATTTTACCATTTTGGCGACTTTCCAGGTGAATAGCATGTCGCGTATTTCGGCTTCCGTGGGCTGGCGTTTAGTGACGACTTTAAGGTCGCTAGAGGTGATTAACCCTAAGTCTCGATCTTGTACTAATAAGCCACCGTTAACACGTTTAAAATCTAAGATTTTATTTACTTGGCTTGTCGCTTGATTAAATTCACCGCAGATTAATTCCCCACAAACTAATAAGCGAATATTTTTCTTGGCTGCAATAATGTCACTGACGCCATCAGCAACGCTAGGAGCAATAATAACTTCAACAAATTGTTTGTCGATAATCATTTTTGCAGTAGTGATATCTAACTCACGATTGAAAGCAATGATTCCGCCAAAAGAGGATTCAGGATCGGTAGCAAAGGCTTTTTCATAAGCGGCTAATAAGTTGGTGTCTGTTGCTACACCGCACGGGTTGGCGTGTTTCACAATGACGCAGGCAGGCTCGTCAAATAGTTTGACAGTCTCAAGAGCAGCATCGGTATCGGCAATGTTATTGAACGATAATTCTTTGCCTTGCAATTGTGTGGCAGTAGCAACACTTGCGCCGCTTGCATTGGCTTCTACATAGAACGCGCTGTTCTGATGTGGGTTTTCGCCGTAGCGCATATCTTGTGCTTTTACGAACTGGGTGTTGAATGTACGCGGAAAGTTTTCGTTGCCGCCGGGGACCAAGCGACCAAAATAATTGGCGATCATACCGTCATAAGCTGCAGTATGTTCGTAGGCTTTAATGGCTAAGTCAAAACGTGTGTTAATAGAGGTGCTAGCATTGTTCGCATTCATTTCTTCAATGACTGTGCTGTAATCTGCAGCGTTTACGACTATATTGACAAAGGCGTGATTTTTGGCGGCGGCACGGACCATTGTCGGGCCACCAATATCAATGTTTTCTACGGCATCTTCTAATGAGCAATCTTCTTTAGCAACAGTGGCTTCGAATGGATATAGGTTAACCACCACCATATCAATAGCGTTAATACCATGTTCTTGCATAACGTCACCGTCGATATCGCGACGGGCTAAAATGCCGCCGTGAATTTTAGGGTGCAAGGTTTTCACACGCCCATCCATCATCTCTGGAAAACCTGTGTAATCTGATACTTCGATCGCTGGAATGTTATTGTCGCATAGTAAGCGATACGTACCGCCTGTAGATAAAATTTCGACGCCTTGTTGATGTAAGGCTTGAGCGAAGTCAACGATACCGGTTTTGTCCGACACGCTAATGAGAGCGCGCTTAACGGTGACGAGATCAGTATGGGGCATGTGTGTGTTTATCCTAAGTCAGTATGAGAAAGTAATGGTAAAAGGCGATGGTAAAACAAGAAAGGGATGCGCTTTGAAACGCATCCCTTATTCGATAAGAATGGGTGCTTAAAGTAAGCCGTACTGCTTTAATTTTTTACGTAAAGTTCCGCGGTTAAGTCCCAAAATTTCTGACGCTTTTGTTTGGTTTTGACGAGTGTTTTTCATTACTACTTCGAGTAATGGCGCTTCAATTTCTGCTAATACCATATTGTAGATATCGCTAACGGCTTGGCCGTCCAGATGACGAAAATAATTTTCCATCGTGCTTTCTACACAGGCACGTAGCGATTGATTTTGCACGCTACTGTCGATGGCCGATACCGATGTGTTATTGTTTTGTTGAAGCTCCGATGTTTGAAATGGTGTATCAAGAACGATGTTCTCAGCTGTATTCATGCGGCTATTTCCCCTGTTAATTCTTTTGTTGTTGGTAATACGGATTGAGTAAAAAAATGGTTGATTGTATCCAGTTGTTCTTGTGGATTATCGATGCGATTAAACGACTGCCTATATTTTTCGTAATTGGTCGCTAATACTTTGTTGCCTGTGTGCTGACTGTGATGTTTTAAATACCAGCCTACGTGTTTGCGTGCAATACGTACACCCATCATGTCGCCATAAAATGCGTGCAGTTCGTGTAGATGTAGGCTTAGTGTATGGTTGACCTCGTCGCTTGATGGCTTATCTAATATACGGCCGGTCTCAAGGTAATGGTTGATCTCTCTAAATATCCACGGATTGCCTTGTGCAGCACGGCCAATCATTACGGCTGCTGCCCCAGTTTGTTCTAATACGAACTGGGCTTTCTCTGGTGAGCTAATATCCCCATTAGCAAATACTGGAATATTAATACTGTTAACAATTTCGGCAATTGTGTCGTATTCGGCGTTGCCTTTAAATGCGCAGGCTCTAGTGCGCCCATGTACTGCTAATGCTTGAATCCCGCTGTCTTCAGCGATGCGCGCAATGGCCACCCCGTTGCGCTCTTCTGGGCTCCAGCCTGTACGTATTTTTAAAGTGACAGGAATATCTACAGCGGTGACCACCGCATGAAGGATGTCGTTGACTAATGCTTCATCTCTTAATAACGCTGATCCAGCAGCCTTCTTGCACACTTTTTTAGCGGGGCAGCCCATATTGATGTCAATGATGTCAGCGCCCATATCTGCGTTAGCTTTGGCGGCAGCAGCCATCATTTTAGGGTCATTGCCAGTCAGCTGAATAGAGCGCACATCGCTAGCTGACGTATTGCCAGAAGAAGGGTTAGTAATTGCGGATAAGCGTTGTTGGCTTTTACGGCTAGACCATAGACGTTCATCAGATGTCACCATTTCTGATACGGTCATACCCGCGCCCAGTTCGCGACATAAACGACGAAACGGCTCATCGGTGACACCTGCCATGGGGGCAAGTATCGTCGGTTGCTTTATTGACCAAGCGCCTATCGTAAACATGTGTGTCTCGGAGGTATTGGAGTTATGTTTGTTGTGCAAGTAGATATTTGCACAACAAGTGCGGTTGTTTTTTGGTCAGCACCAAAAAGGACGCATATGATACCGTCACCCTCGTGACGATGAAAGCGAAAACATCACAAATTGATCATTTTATTGTCAATTTTTAGTGGCAGCAGGTGTCATTTCTAAGCGATAGTTAACGGCTTTATCGCCGGGATCGGCGATGGGCAGTGATAGTTGAATAGATTGGCTGGCAGGCATCACGGTTTGGCCAAATAGTTCGCCTTTCACGTATTCGCTGGGCTGAAAAATACGACTAGCCACGAGCTTGCCTTGAATATCGAGAAATAGAAGGTGAATACCGGGGAAAGGTTGTTCGAATTGCGCATGGTTGACGATAATGGCATCCACAATGAGCGCGTTTTTTTGATCTGGGTGACTGCGCACGACTAAGTGGGTTAATCGAATTTGGGTGATGTCAAAGCGTTCGGGTAGTTGGCAGCCAATAATGGCGCAGGTTTTTTCATAATAGCTTCGATAGGCCGGCTGAATGCTCCATTCATTGAGTTTTAGCCAAGCACTTTGACCTAAGAGTGTAGCGATCAATAGTACACTTCCAATTGCCCAAGGCCAGCGTATCGAGAGTGGTTTTTCTTCTGAAAAGGTAATGGAGTCCCGCTCAAAATCTAGCTTGAGTGTATTACTGGTGTCGTCACCTGTTTGCACTTTGATGTTGATATTTGCATCAGTAGTCGTATTGGAATCAGCCTTTGCGGGTTGAGGGTTTGAAGAGATTAATATCGCGTCAGGCGCGCTATTTTCATCGGCCAGTAAGTCATCCGCCCAGCTGCCATCGTCATCGGTTGCAGTATTCTGTTCGTTGGTCTCAATGGGAGTGGGGGCGTCATCTAGCAATAAGTCTAATGGCTTGTGGTCAGTGTGTGGCGGAGTCGTATCGTTATCGTCTAAGTCATTATTAATGATTTCAATAAATAGTGACTCGGTCGGGTCGACGAGTTTCTCCTGTTGAGTATTAGCTACGCTCTTTGCATTTGATGCGTGGCCACCCTTGTTGCTAGGGGGGGGGGCAACGAAGCTTGTTTCTAGCAAATCATCGGCGTTGTCGTAGAAAGCGTCGTCTTCGCAAGCGACAAAAATTAGGTTGTCAGTGGTATCGTTGTTGGCGAGAGCGGCTTCAGTTTTTTCGCTTTCTTTTAGTAGTTTCACTGCCCAGCTTTCGTCGACTTCATCGTTCGCGCTGGGATGGGTAGAAAAAGCTACACCGCCATTGGCCGGTAGAGCTGAATGTTCTTTATGGCTTGTTTTTGTTGCGGTAGTAGGCGGTTCTTGGGTTATGGCATCGACATTGCCTGGGGTGTCTGTTGTGCTGTTTGTCAATGGTGATGAGTGATCGATTGTTGCTAAATTCTCATTCAATAAATAATCTTTAGCGTTAAACACGCGCAAGCAAGAACCGCATCGCACTGCACCGTTCGCCACACTTAATACGTCTGCTGTCACGCGAAAAGCAGTCGCGCATTGGGGGCATCGAGTAATATTGTCGGTAGTTGTCAAGTGAGTGCCAATTAAGTGTGAATTGAGTGTGAATGTAAGTGCTAGGTTTGCCGCATCAGGTTTTCAAAAGTTTTCTAGCACGGTATGTGCGAGTACTATGCATGCGAGTACTATGCGTTAGTCGCCGGTGAGGGTTTATAGCCAGTCAGCCTTACCCATTCGTCTTTTTGAGTAACAGGGTCGAAGGTAATGTGATCCGAATAGGCATTCATAACGGCTTCTGCTTGGCGATGTAATATCCCCGAGAGGCAAATTTTACCATTGGGCTCAAGTAAGCTAATAAGGTCGTCCGCTAATTCTACTAATGGCCCTGCGAGAATATTGGCAACGAGGATATGGGTGTTGAGTGATGGCCGATCTTTTGGCAAAAACACCTTAAAGCGATCAGCCTCTAGCCCATTGCGTTGTAAGTTATCTTGACTGGCAGTGAGTGCTTGTGGGTCAATATCAATTCCGCTGGCGGCTTCTGCGCCAAGTAATAATGCAGCAATGCCTAAAATACCCGAGCCGCAACCGTAGTCGATAACATGATGCTTATCGAGCCGCTGTTCCGCTAGCCACTGTAAGCATAAAAACGTCGTTGGGTGTGTTCCTGTACCAAAAGCTAAGCCTGGATCAAGGAGAATGTTGATGGCGTCGGGTGCCGGTGGCTCAAGCCAGCTAGGGCAAATCCATAAATTCTCGGCGCATTGAATGGGATGGTAGTTCTTCATCCACTCCCGTTCCCAATCCTTATCTTCTAATTGCTCCCAGCGAAACTGTAGCGAATCACTTTGCACGCACTGCTCTGAAAGTATTTTGTTGATGATGCCGGTATTAATATCAGCATCAAATAAGCCCACTACTCGGGTATTATCCCAAAGCGGCGTTTCTCCTAAAGCGGGTTCTAAAATAGGCTTTTCTGTTTTGCCAAAAGGGATGTGTTCTTTAAAGGTGACGGATGCCGCCCCAGCATCGAGTAATACATTCTCAATGACTGGAACGTTGTCGCTAGAGGTGTCTGCAAAGAGCTGTAGCCAAGGCATGTTATAAGCCGAGCTTCTTCTCTAGGTAATGAATGTTGACACCACCCTCAGCAAAGGCGCTATCGCGAACGAGGTCTTGCTGCAATGGGATGTTCGAACGGATACCTTCAATTACCATTTCATCAAGCGCATTACGCATACGTCTCAAGGCGATCTCGCGGGTTTCGCCGTGAGTAATCACTTTAGCGATCATGGAGTCGTAAAACGGCGGTACTTTATAGCCAGAATATAGATGAGAATCTACACGTACCCCTAGGCCGCCCGGTGGGTGGTAAGTGGTCACTGTACCGGGGCTCGGCATAAAGGTTTTTGGATCTTCAGCATTGATTCGGCATTCAAATGAATGGCCGCGCACTACAACATCATCTTGAGTATAGCTAAGTTTTTGGCCGCTACAGACGAGAATTTGTTCTTTAATGAGGTCGATGCCTGTGACCATTTCTGATACGGGGTGCTCCACTTGGATGCGCGTATTCATCTCGATAAAGTAGAAACCGCCATCTTCATATAAAAACTCAAATGTTCCTGCGCCGCGGTAACCGATATCGTTACAGGCTTTAACGCACGATTCGTAAACGCCTTCACGTAACGCTTGAGGAATACCCGGTGCAGGCGCTTCTTCGATGACTTTTTGGTGGCGGCGTTGCATGGAGCAGTCACGATCACCTAAGTGAATAGTGTTGCCTTGGCCGTCAGAAATGATTTGCACTTCAACGTGGCGCGGATTTTGTAAAAACTTCTCCATGTAAACAGTATCGTCACCAAATGCCGCGCCAGCTTCTGCCTTGGTGACATGGATAGAGTTGATCAGCGCAGATTCTGTATGAACCACGCGCATACCGCGACCACCGCCACCAGCGGCAGCTTTAATAATAATCGGGTAGCCAATGCGTTTAGCGATGCGCATACATTCTTCTTTGTCTTCTGGCAGTTCGCCATCAGAACCGGGTACGGTGGGTACGCCGGCTTTTTTCATCGCGACAATAGCGGCCACTTTGTCACCCATCATGCGAATGACGTCGGCATCTGGGCCGATAAAAATAAACCCGCTTTTTTGCACTTGCTCGGCAAAGTTCGCATTCTCTGCAAGGAAACCGTAACCGGGGTGCACCGCAACTGAATCGGTAATTTCCATGGCGCTAATAATAGCTGGAATGTTCAGGTAGCTGTCGGTGGATGAATTCGGGCCAATACAGATGGCTTCATCGGCTAAGCGTACATGTTTTAAGTCGCGATCAACTTTGGAGTGTACGGCAACAGTTTTGATGTTGAGCTCTTTACAAGCGCGTAAGATACGTAAGGCAATTTCGCCGCGATTTGCGATAACCATTTTTTTAATCATGAGCCAAATTCTCTATAAGTGACAGTCGTTAAGCAGTAGTAGTTATTCTTTATATGTGACGGCTACGGGTTAAACGATAGTCACTAACGGTTGGTCAAATTCTACTGGCTCACCATCGTCGACAAGTATGGCTTCGATAACGCCGGTTTTGTCGGATTCGATTTGGTTCATCATCTTCATTGCTTCGATAATGCAAATTACATCGCCTGCTTTAACATGCTGGCCTACTTCCATAAATGACGGTGAGCTTGGGCTAGGTGAGCGGTAGAATGTTCCAACCATAGGCGATTTCACTAAATGTCCTGACGCTACAGGTTCTGCAGCGGGTGTTTGTTCGACAGTTGGTGCTGCAACTGGTGCGGCTACTGGCGCTTGAGCAAAAGCTGGTTGCATATATTGTGGTTGCGCAAACATATGTTTGTTGCCACGGCTAATGCGAACTGACTCTTCGCCTTCTTTAATTTCAAGCTCACCGATGTCTGACTCTTCGAGTAGCTCGATCAGTTTTTTGATTTTACGAATGTCCATAAAATATCTCTCTTATGATGTCTTTAATAGTTTATAAGTAGTGTGTTGTTTAGTTCTTTGCAGGCGTTGTTTCGATAATGTCTATCGCAGCGGTTAACGCTAGTTCATAGCCTTTGGCGCCAAATCCGCAAATGACGCCCTGTGCAATGTCCGAAAAAAACGAATGCTGACGGAATTCTTCGCGACTGTGTACGTTGGATAAATGCACCTCGATAAATGGAATGTCGACGGCACTTAATGCATCTCTCAGCGCAATGCTGGTGTGTGTCAATGCGGCTGGGTTAATGAGGATGATGTCAACTTGTTCTTTTTTTGCATCGTGAATACGATCAATAAGCTCGTACTCTGCGTTGCTTTGCAGGCACATAAGATGATGGCCTTGATCATGAGCGATAGTGCTGAGCGTTAGATTGATATCGTCTAGTGTAGTTGAACCGTAGACTTCCGGCTCACGAGTGCCTAATAAATTAAGATTGGGGCCGTGTAATACCAATATTGTCGCCATAGCAAGTACTCTGACTCAGAAGTTAATTGTGTTTTTGATGTGTGATATGTCTATCACTTTGTTATTGTGCGGACTCTGGTTAATTTTAGTGGTCATGGGCGTAAAGTGATCAATGCAGAATCTAAACTGAGTTTGACGGAAAACAAATGCTTTGTCTACGAAAACCTATTTATTGTTGTTTTGTAAGCATTTTCGACGATTTTAAGAGAATTTAGTGCTCTTGAACTGTGTTCTTCATGCCCAAATCTGGGCTGACTAAGAGGGGCTGGCTGTTTTCGCGAAATTAAGGGCTTTTTTTGAGGGTTTTTGGAGGGTTTTTATTATTTTCGGGGAAGTTCGCCTATATTCTGTTAAGTTGCGGTTAAAGTGTGGCGAAGTTCGGGCTATATTCGCGCTATAGCTGTCGGATAAGGTTGTCGAAGTCTGAAGGGTTAAGTATTTGCGGTAAAATCGCAGCGGGTGTGCTGCTATCACCGGCAAAAAGTAAGTAGAGTGGCACACCACCGCGGCCATACTCGTCTAATAACGTGGTGATTTCTTCGTTGTAACGTGTCCAGTCGCCTTCAAGTAAGTAAATCCCTTTATCTTTCATTCGTTGTAATGTTTCTGTAGTGAATACGCGTTTTTCATTCCATTTACAGGTAATACACCAGTCGGCGGTGAGGTTCACAAAAACCACAGCATTATTACTGCGTAATTGCGCGAGTGTTGAGGCGGTGTAAGGTTGCCAAACGGTGCCTGTTTTATCATGACTCGCACCTCTCAAATTATTGCCGCTATGGTTTTGCCAAATAATACCTGCTAACGCTAAGCAAGAAAGTAGTGCGATGATGGTTTTCCATTTAGGTTTAACTTCCGCTAGCCATAGCCCGAATAGCACAAGTAGAGCACCGAGCATGGCTAATATAATGCCGTCGCCGCCCACTTGTTGCCCAAGTACCCACAATAGCCAAATGCTAGTGAGGTATAACGGGAAAGCGACAGCCTGCTTAAAGGTTTCCATCCACTGCCCTGGTCGCGGAAGCAGACGGCTAAGTTGTGGTAGGTGGCTAAGAAGTAAAAATGGCAATGCCATGCCAAGCCCCAAAGCTGCAAAAACTAATAAGGCGATGCCAGTGGGCTGTGTCAGTGCATAGCCTAGCGCGGTTGCCATAAATGGCGCAGTGCAGGGGCTGGCAACAACAGCGGCTAGTACGCCGGTAAAAAAGGAGTGACTGCGTTGATTGCCTTGGGTGAGTGATTGCCCCATGCCTATCCAGCGACTGCTCAGTTGAATGCGGCCGGATAAACTTAATCCCATAATAAAAAATAACAAAGCAAGAAAGGTAATGACTGCAGGAGACTGTAACTGAAATCCCCAGCCTACGGCTTTGCCCGCATCCCGGATAATTAATAATAAGCCAGCGGCCAGCACAAATGTGAGAACACACCCGAGTGTATAGCTCCAGCCATGTTGAATACGGGATCGTGTATCAGTGTGGCTCGCTAGAGATAATGCTTTGATCGATAAAACAGGGAATACACAAGGCATCAGATTGAGTATTGCGCCGCCGCCGACAGCGAATAAAAGCATCAGCAGCATGAAAGAGATACTGGATGACTCTGGGCTGTCACGACTAATATTTATATTCTTGGTAGTGTTGCTAGCTTCAGTAACGTCCACCCCATGAATAATAAATGCTTGAGTTTCGGGGGGATAGCATAAGCCTGCATCCGCACAGCCTTGATAGGTGATGGAGAGGTTAAGAGTTTTGGCATTCAATAGGTTGGTGGGGAGCGTTTGTCGGTCAATGGTTGCCTGCGTGTAAATGTAGTGCTTTTCGACATCTTTTTCAAAAATCTCGTCATAAGATATTTTGCCAGCAGGCCGGCTGGCAGTGACTATTTGTCCATTGATGGAAAAACGAAACTGTTCTCCGTATAAAAAATACTTTTCAGTAATAACCCACTCTGCCGCGATCTTGGTGTCGTTAGCGCGCACAGATAACTGGTATGCCTCGCCTACCGGTAAAAATTCTTCTGAGTTTTTTGTGAATGGGTTACTGAAAGGATTGATGGAGAGAGTAGGTTCATCGAGCGTGGGCTTAGTGTTATTTTGGCCTAATGATATAGGTGCTGTACTCAAAAATAAATCCGTTGATTCGTTGTTAGAAAGCGATAGCGGCGACTCAACTTGTGCTAGCGTGTGTAGGCTGGTGGTGGCGATACTGATAGAGAAAATAACCAAATAAAAGTATTTTTCCCATCCGCCTAAGGTATGTTTTGCCATGACAGGATACGTCACTGATG
The DNA here is from genome assembly GCA_047628835.1 of Granulosicoccus sp. Taxonomy (GTDB): domain Bacteria; phylum Pseudomonadota; class Gammaproteobacteria; order Pseudomonadales; family Cellvibrionaceae; genus Endobugula. Next base: position 1,418 of record JBLHVX010000046.1, on the reverse strand, counting down.
AGTTGATTGTTGTATGGTGTGTGTGACGGGTAGAGGTGTTTGTAGGGTTCATAAACTTTTATCGTTGAAAAAGGTTGAGCAATCGGTATTGACACTATTTTACAGTGTGAATTACATCTTATGGGATTATGGCTGAATATAATATGACATGTAGACAATTGAATGATTGAGGGGTATGACAGGGGTAAGACTGTTTGTCCCTGGTTTTTTCATCTCAGCCTGTTTTCAATTCTTTTCTCGTCTTTCAGTAGTGTCTTCGTGCTGTGCTTTTGTGTCTCCCCTCGCCGTGCCTTTCCTCAGAGTTTTGCTATAGTTAACGGTATCTAGGAACCTGTCGGGCTTAGGAGAATCTACTGCGGCAGTGAGAAATCGGTGCCTTTTCCCGATCTTTTTAGTCGCTCAATAGCGCCTACTGTTGGTGAATAGGCTCACTATTCGCCTCAAATGATCGAAAAAATGCCCTCGATCTCTCACTGCCTCGTTACGATCCCCTAAGTCCGGCAGGCTCCTAGTTATTAGTATTTAATGAAAGGCATCGTTAAATGATGCTTTTCTTCAAAACACACTTTTGTGATATGACCTTTATGACATTACATCGCCGTTTAATAGTTGCTGTTATTGCCTTAATTCTGCTTTTGCTCACCGCTAATATGTTTATCACGCTATATAACGCGCGTTTAAATATCTATGAGCAATTAAATGTTCACTCACAAGATACGGCTACATCCTTAGGTTTTAGTATGTCTCAAGCTGCATTAGATAAAGATAATGTGCAAATCACGCTCATGGTAGATGCTTTATTTGATCGTGGATATTATCGTCGTATTGTCTTTCGTGATACCGATGGCGTCGAGGTGGTTGAACGTACATTGCCTTTGGCTGCTAGTGATGTGCCTGATTGGTTTGTTCGCTGGTTGCCATTGCCTGAGCCAAGCGGTGTTGCACAGGTTAATTCAGGATGGTATCAATTGGGTGAGGTTGAGGTGGTTAGTCATCCCGGATTCGCGTATCAAGACATGTGGCGGTCATTTAAAGATCAGCTCTGGTTGTTTTTGGTGGCGGCAATGGCGTGCTATTTACTCTTGGGGCTTGGACTTACATTTGTCTTGCGTCCTTTACGTTTAGTGGGAGAGCAGGCTGATGCGATTTGTCGCCGCGAGTTTACTATTCAAGAGCCGTTGCCTAATATTCCCGAGTTGCGCAGTGTGGTGTTAGCGATGAACCGCATGGTGGAACAACTAAAAGGGATGTTTCGCCATCATGTGGAATTAAATGATCATTTAAGTCAGCAGTTAAGTACAGACACGGTGACAGGTTTGTCGAATAGGCAGCATTTTGATCAATGTTTTACTGCTGCGCTTAGTGTAGAGCGTGCAGCAGCGTGTGGTGCACTTTATCTTATTCGAGCAGGTGATTTA
>JBLHVX010000045.1:0-12417 GCA_047628835.1 Granulosicoccus sp. | reverse complement strand
CAAGAAATCGGTGCCTTTTCCCGATCATTTTCGTAGAATAGGCTCACTATTCGCCTCAAATGATCGAAAAAATGCCCTCGATCTCTCTCTGCCTCGCTACGATCCCCTAAGTCCGACAGGCTCCTAGGTAAGATAATAGTTAAGCGAATAACTCAGTAATATCAATAAGCAGCAGATCAGCCCAATGAGTGAGAATCTACTATGACAGCCCAGCAACAAAAAACGGTGACATTAGCCATTACCGGTGCCTCGGGAGCACAATATGGTTTACGCCTGCTGCAATGCTTACTTGCTGCCGATTGCCGCGTGTATTTATTGCTTTCTCGTGCTGCTGAAGTGGTTATTGGGACCGAAACCAACATCGTGTTACCACCCTCTGGTGATGCTGATAGTTTGGAAAAACAGCAAGCATTTCTAGGTGATTTATATGGCGCGAGGGCAGGGCAGCTTATACTGTTCGGCCGCGAAGATTGGTTTTCGCCAGTGGCATCTGGTTCAAGCAGCCCAGCCAGAATGGTCATTTGTCCCGCTAGCGGGGGAACATTATCGTCCATTGCCTGTGGCGCCAGCAATAATTTAATCGAGCGCGCCGCAGATGTAGCCTTAAAAGAGCGCCGCCAACTCATCGTTGTGCCCCGCGAAACTCCGTATTCGCAAGTGCATTTAGAAAATATGCTGAAGCTCACGCAGCTGGGCGCAGTCGTTTTGCCTGCGAGTCCTGGATTTTATGCTAATGCAGATAGTGTTGAAGATTTGATTGATTTTATCGTTGCGCGAATTTTAGATCAGCTAGACTTGCCGCAAGATTTAATGCCGCGATGGGGAGAAAATAGTCGTGCGAGTGGGCGTGACTAATGCGCAAATAATGCCCACCATAAGAAACAACCAAACGATACGGATTTAGATCAGGAATTTCTATGTTACAAAAATTACAAACGGCCTATTTATCGGCTGTACTTAAATTTCCTTGGCTGGTTGTACTGGCTATTGCTGTCTTAACGATAGGCCTTGCGAGTCAGCTGGATCAATTAAAAATTGATGCCTCGTCTGATGCGCTAACACTAGAGTATGACAAAGATCTCGATTACTTTCGTGAGATCAGCAAGCGGTATCAGGCGGGTGATTTTTTGGTGGTCACTTATACTCCTAAGCAGGACTTGTTTGCGGATGCCACCTTAGAAAGCTTGGCTAATTTGCGTGCTGACTTGCTTAAGGTTGATGGTGTGGCCAGTGCTAATTCTATTTTAGATGTCCCTTTACTTTATAGTCCAAAAGTATCGTTAAGTGATGTGACTTCTAGTGTAAAAACCTTGCGCGATGAAGGTGTTGATCGTGAACTGGCGAAACAAGAGTTTTCACACTCGCCGATTTATAAGGGTATGCTCTTAGGACCCGATGGTAAAACTACCGCCATATTACTTAATCTTGCTATAGATGAAAAATTTATACGCTTAGTCCGTGAGCGAGATGCCTTGCGCTTGCAGCGCAGCACCCAAGGTTTGTCTTCTGCGGAAAGTCGTCGTCTGGAGAAAGTGACACAAGATTTTTTAGTTTATAGTACGGCAGCCACCGAAAAAAGCCATCAGCGTGTACAGGAAGTACGTAAGGTGGTAGAAAATTATAAAGCCGATGCGCAAATATTTTTAGGCGGCGTATCGATGATTACTGCGGATATGGTGCGCTTTATCCGTAGCGATATTATGGTTTTTGGTATTGGCATTTTAGTATTTATTATCGTGATTTTATCGATAATTTTTCGGCAGTGGCAATTTGTTGTGTTGCCACTAACAATATGTTCTTTAGCAGTGGTGATTATGCTGGGTTTTTTAGCTGCGATAGATTGGCGGCTAACGGTTATCTCGGCTAATTTCGTAGCGCTGCTATTAATTATTTGTTTGATGATTACCATTCATTTAATTGTACGTTATCGAGAAGAATGTCAGCTTCATCCGAAAGAAGACCGCGTATTTTGGTTAAGAGCAACTATTAAACATATGGTTAAACCTTGCGTTTATACGGTGCTGACAACCATGGTGGCTTTTGTTTCGTTAGTGGCGAGTGGTATTCGCCCGGTAATGGACTTTGGCTGGATGATGGCGATTGGTTTGATGGTGGCGTTTGTGTTGGCATTTTTGCTGATCCCCGCGGGCTTAATGTTATTGCCAAATACAGCAATTAAAAAGAAAGCTGAAGCTGAAAATAAAGTTCAGCAAAACGAGAGTGATAACTCGGGCGCGTTCACGTTGATTTTTTCACGGTTTACCGAACGTCATGGCATGTTGATTGTCGTGCTAGGCTGTCTCGCCACTATTGTTAGCTTGGTAGGCATAAAGCAGTTAGAAGTAGAGAATCGTTTTATTGATTATTTTCATTCCTCTACTGAAATACATCAAGGTATGTTAGTGATTGATCAGCAGTTGGGAGGTACGATCACCTTAGATGTTATCCTTGATCATCCTATCGCAGAGAAGAAATCGACGGCGGGTGTGCCCGACCCATTTGGAGAATCGGAAGATCCTTTTGGCACGAATGTCGATGACCCTTTTGCCTTCGATACATCTTCTTCATTATCACTTCCTCCGTCCTCTGAGTTTGGTTCTTTTGAATTGGGTAGCGTTGATCCTTTTTCGTCAGACCCTTTTGCTAATTCTGTTAATGAATCGAAGCCTGCATCATCAGGAAATACTGACGGTAGTTATTGGTTTACCTATGCAGGTTTAGAAAAAATCACACGTTTTCATGATTATTTAGATAGTCTTCCAGAGATAGGTAAAGTGCAGTCGCTGGCGGTCGCTTATAAAGTCGCTAATGATCTAAACGGTCGTCAGGTCAATGACTTTGAGTTGGCATTAATGCGTAACTTGCTGCCTGAGGACATTAAAGATCTTTTGTTAAAGCCTTATTTGGCAAGTGATATTAATCAAACGCGTATTACCATGCGGGTAAAAGAGACAGACCCAGATTTACGACGCAATGAATTGGTCAGGGAAGTGCGTCGTTATGCTGTAGAAGAGATGGGTTTTGCTGACGAAAATGTGCATGTTACAGGTGTTTTGGTGCTCTATAATAATATGCTGCAAAGTTTATTTTCATCGCAAATATTAACGATTGGTGCGGTTTTTTTTGGTATATTAATTATGTTCATTGTGTTGTTCCGTTCGATTTCTCTATCGTTAATTGCGTTAGTGCCGAATATGTTGGCAGCTATCGTGGTGTTAGGGGGGATGGGTTTGTTGGGCATTCCTCTGGACATGATGACTATTACCATCGCAGCTATAGCGGTAGGAATTGGTGTGGATGATGCGATTCATTATATCTATCGTTATCGTGAAGAGTTTGCGGTGGATAGGAATTATCTGGCGACTATGCATCGTGCTCATGCATCTATTGGACGCGCGATGTATTACACCTCGGTCACGGTGATTGTCGGTTTTTCTATACTAGCATTGTCAAAATTTATCCCGTCGATTTACTTTGGATTGTTAACGGGATTGGCAATGTTAGCGGCTATTATTTCATCGTTAACCTTGCTGCCGCAATTAATGATTTTGATAAAACCGTTTGGGGCAGAGCTTGTGGGCGATGAGGGTGTAAAGTGATGCGTAAACGCATGCAGCGCTATTTTTTCAAAATTGTACTTGCCATCGTTCTTCTGACGGTTATTACTGTATTGCCGTTGCGTTGGTTTAATCCGATTACAACCAGCTTTATATTGTCAGACGATAGCGTCAATTCCGTTTGGGTGTATCGGCGCTGGGTTGTTTTGAATGATATTACACCGATGATGCAGATGGCTGTTATAGCATCAGAAGATCAAAAGTTTCCTGAACATTATGGTTTTGATTTTGACCAGTTGCAAAAAGTCTTATCACAGGCTGGCGGGCCGAGCCGAGGTGCTAGCACCATTACTCAACAGTTAGTAAAAAATATTTTTTTATGGTCAGGTAAAGGCATTTTTCGTAAAGGTGTCGAGGCGTACTTAACCTTGTTTATGGAATTGCTGATACCTAAAGAACGTATATTGGAATTATATTTGAATGTTGTAGAGTTTGGCCCAGGGGTGTATGGGGTTGAGCGCGCGAGCGAATTTTATTTTCAAAAAACTCCCGCGCAATTAAATCGAGTAGAGGCTTCATTGATGGCGGCGGTACTACCAAACCCTAAGCAATTAAAGGTTAGTAAGCCATCTGCGTATGTTTATGATCGAGCGTTAAATATTCGTTTTGCTATTCGTAACTTAGGTGGTGTGGGGTATCTAAAAAAACTTAGAGCAACTGAAAAGTAAAACAGTAATAAGTGATCATTAAAAAGCCAAGCTAAAAGCTAAACTGAATACAAAAGCAAGCACCTAAAAGGTGTGGTTCGCCTGCATTGTTCGAGACGGTTATTTCTCCTCCATAACTACTGATAATATCCACAGCAATACTTAGTCCTATTCCTTGGCCTGGCTTGGCGGTATCTGCACGTGTGCCACGTTGTAAGATGGTGTGTTGCTGGTCGTGCGCCACACCGGTTCCGTCGTCGCTAATGCGTATGGTTATGTTGTTTGGTTCGTTATGTGTATCAATAACAACCGCAGTGTTGCCATGTTTGCAGGCGTTATCAATAATATTACCTAGCACTTCTAGCAGGTCCGCTTCGTCGCCATAAAAGTCGCTGGAGTTGCTAGATAGATTGGTAATGGCAATCGATGGATATACTTTGGCCATTATCTTAATTAACCGCTCAATCATGGTGTGAACTGATATTTTATCGGTGTGATGATTAATCGGGCTTTGGTTGACTCTGACAACCGCACGCCTGAGCTGGTGCGAAATAATTTGATCGATGCGATCCACCTGCTCAGAAATGATCGGATCGTGGTGAGCCGATGTTGAAAGCTGGCTTTGAATAACGGCCAAGGGTGTTTTTAAGCTGTGAGCGAGATCGGACATGGTGTTTCGATAACGTTCTCGCTGTTGTTTTTCTGACACTAAAATATTATTAAAGTCGTCAATAACAGGCTGGATTTCGATAGGATAGTCGTCACTTAATTGTGTGGCGGTGTTGTTTTGCAGCTTCGCTAATTGTCCTGACAATCGTTTTAATGGTTGCAGTCCCCAGCGCATAATAAAAACTTGCGCTAAAATCAGAGCAATACCCATAGAGCCTAGCCACTGCCATAAACGTGAGCGGTAACTGTTAAGTTCAGCAATTAAGGTGGCGGCATCACTCACAATAATAAAACGTAATCGCTTGAGTTCATCGTTGCTATTCACCCATTCAGTATCGTAGCTTAAAATATTGAGCAAGCTTTTGGGTTGTTCAAGCACGACTTGTGAAAATAATCGTTGGTTAAGGCGAAACGTATTGTCTTGTGGTAATAGAGAGACAGGCAGCAATTCTGATGAGGTTGAACGCCAAAGTACCGTGTTCTGGCCGTCAGAGATGAATGCATATAAGCCAGAGGCTTGTTGGTTTAGGCGCGGCTCTGTTAGTGCTTCGGGTAGTTGCGGGCCATTGTTTTCTACCTCGGTGACACTGAGCAATAAGTACAGTTGAGCCTGTAGTTTTTCTTCTTCCGCATTGAGCTGGCTGTGATGAAATGTATTGAGTAGCAATGTGCCGCTAAGAATAATAAATAACGGAAGTATAATTAATGAGGCTAAAAAAAATCGTTGGAGTAGCGAACGTCGTGTGAAAACCGAAAGCAGTTTATTCATTGTGTGTACTTCTGTATCTAATCACTTGTTTGGCGCGTCGCGGGGCTATTATCGTTGCTAGTTAATCGATAGCCTTGTCCTCTAAGCGTGGTAATGGGTCTGAGCATATTGTCTGGGTCTAATTTTTTACGTAAACGCCCTATCAGCACCTCAATCACGTTGCTGTCTAGATCAAAGTCTTGATCGTATAAATGTTCGGTTAATTCAGTTTTAGAGATAACACGGGTATTGTTTAATGCTAAGTATTCCAAAGTGTTGTATTCGTATTGGGTTAACGCAACCTCACTGCCGTCGACGTTCACGGCTTTACTGGCGGTATTAATTACCATATTGCCAATATGTATTTCAGGAGAAGCGTGACCTTTTGAACGGCGTGTTAGTGCATTTAATCTCGCCAGTAACTCCTCATTATGAAACGGTTTGACGAGGTAATCGTCAGCACCCGCCTCTAAACCCAAAACTTTGTCTTGCCAGTTGCCGCGAGCAGTTAATATCAGAATAGGAAATGTAATATCATTGCTGCGCAATTGCTTAGTCACTTCAATGCCATCAATCTCTGGCAAGCCAATATCAATAATCGCAATATCATAAGGATGCTCTGAGCCTAAAAATAATCCTTCGCGACCATCTTCAGCGCTGTCTACGCTATAGCTATTATGCATGAGGAATTGTTGTAAATTATTACGTAAAATAGGTTCATCTTCGATAAGGAGTAGGCGCATATTTATAAGTCTGTTGTAGTGTGATGTTTTTTTGGTGACCGCTTTTTGTGTTTGACGTGCGGTGTTTGAGGGCGTGGGTGAGCTTCACCATTATCACCATCAATGATGATATAGCTAATACGCCCTTGCAGCGAAAGCACCTTGACGCGGTAATGGATTTTATCGTCTCGTGTCGTTTTTGTCGGTTTTACCTTGAGGACTTTGCCCTGTGTTATTTGGCGAGCGCTCTCTGCCGCTTCGGAGGGTGATATATTTTGCGCGTAAGCGCTGCTGCTAAGGAGTGCGACGAAGATATAGCTAGCTAGTGTATGCCGAGTGTTCTTTCGCTTATGATTATTGAACAGTCGTTGTTGAAGGTAGACCCATTTCATCGTATAAACTCTATTTTTTTGCATGGCAGACTTTACGCTATATTAGTAATCTATTGGTGTAACATCAACTGCCACTTGCAGCCGGTCGCCCGGATGGGCGTTCATTAGCGTATTATATTTTTGTCCATGATATCGATAAGCCACATCGTATCCGGTCACTTGTTTTTCGTAACGAACCGAGTAATGCGTCTCACATACTTTTTCGGTTCTGTATTTTCGTGAGTTAGGTGGCTTATGTGTATTATAAGCGTTGCGAGCTGAATGATGCTTGGCCTGAGTACGGCTCCTAGCTCATTGCCAATAGCGCCGCCAATTAACGCCCCAATAATCGTGGGCGTGGCGGATGAGCGGGTATGGCGATTGTGGTGGTGTTGAACAGCTTTTTTCTTTATATGTTTTTCTAAGTGGCGCTCTTGGTAAGGTTCACGAATAGTCAGTGTCTCATATATGGGGGCCACCGAAGTCACGTGAGCCTAGGCGGTTTTTGATTGAGCTAAGGTGTGGGTTGATATCAAACTAAGCGACAGTATGACCGTATACGTAAAGCCTTTACGTATACGGTGAAAAACGAACTGAGTGGCTGAGTGTTTTGGCTGGGATACGGGTGTGATCAGCTTCATGGCAGTATGCTCCGGTTAATCTTAATGTGCCTAGATTAACGCTGTGAAACTGAACTAATACTGAATTTCGATTGAGATAAAAAAGCAAAAAGGAAAAGCGATAGGGCTATCCTTGGCATATCCTTGGTATGTCAGAGGTATTCTCTATTTTATTCATCAATACCGTACTAATACCGTATAATGCTGCAGCTTAGAAAGTGAGTATGAAAACATATGCTTTAGAGTATGTGCTGTAAAATATGACGATGGCTGGATTATCAATGACAATTAAAGAGTATATGCAACAATTGGGTGAGCAAGCACGCGTGGCATCACGGCTTATTGCTGCTGCGGATACAGGGGCAAAGAATGCTGCCTTGCTAGCGATTGCAGATGCGCTGGATAAAGATCGAGCTTCATTGTTGGCCGCCAATACGGTAGATATGACAAAAGGTAAAGATAGCGGCTTAGACTCTGCGTTATTAGATCGCTTATTGATTGACGATAACGCTATCGACGCCATGATTGAAGGCTTGACGCAGGTAGCCGCTTTACCTGACCCTTGCGGAGAAGTGACTGATATGAAATACCGGCCTAGTGGTATTCAGGTGGGTAAAATGCGTGTGCCCTTGGGGGTGGTCGGTATTATTTATGAGTCTCGCCCGAATGTGACCATTGATGCTGCGGGTCTATGCCTTAAATCCGGTAATGCAACGATTTTGCGCGGAGGTAAGGAGGCGCTTAATTCGAATCAAGCGATTGCTCGTTGTATTCAACAGGGTTTAGAGCAAGCGGGTTTGCCCGCAACGGCAGTGCAAGTTGTAGAAACCATTGATCGCGAAGCCGTAGCTGAGCTGATCACTATGAGTGAATACGTGGATGTTATTATCCCTCGCGGTGGTCGCGGCTTGATTGAGCGTATTGCCAATGACGCTAAGGTCTCAGTGATTAAGCATTTAGATGGTATTTGTCATGTTTACATTGATGATCTTGCCGATGAAGAAAAAGCCTTTGCCATTGCGGTAAATTCAAAAACGCATCGTTACGGCGTGTGTAATGCGATGGAAACATTGTTGATAGCGTCGCCAATCGCCAAGACCATACTGCCCCGCTTAACGGATGCTTATCGCGAGAAGGGCGTTGAGTTGCGCGGTTGCGAGCAAGCGTGTGCATTAGACAACCAAATGACGCCAGCGACAGAAAGTGATTGGCAAACAGAATATCTTGCGCCGATATTGTCTATTCGTATTGTCGATAATATGCAGGCCGCTATCGACCATATTAGTCAATATAGTTCGGGGCACACAGAAGCCATTGTGACCGAAAGTATTACTCGTGCTCGTCAATTTATGGCGCTGGTAGATTCAAGCTCGATTATTGTTAATGCATCGACGCGTTTTGCTGATGGATTTGAATATGGCTTGGGAGCAGAAATTGGTGTTTCTACCGATAAAATTCATGCCCGCGGTCCCGTTGGTTTAGAAGGGCTGACGTCGCAAAAGTGGATTGTGTTTGGTGATGGGCATATTCGTACCTAATGTCCCTTTTTCAAACGCAAGAGCCTGGAATGTCAGGGTCCGAAATATCGAGGTTTGAATGACAGTCTCTCGTGTTATCGGTTTGTTGGGTGGCACGTTTGACCCTGTACATAACGGCCATTTGGCTATCGCGTTTGATGCGCTGACGCTGTTAAGTTTAGATGAGGTGCGCCTTGTCCCCTGCCATCGGCCGCCACATAGAAATACACCAGCGTTGGCTAGCTCGCAACGAGTAGATCTGTTGCAGCTTGCTGTACAAGACTGTGATGGACTCTCTGTCGATACGCGCGAACTCGCTAGAGAGCAAGCATCTTATACCGTGACCACATTGGAAAGTGTTCGAGAAGAAGTAGGCGAACAGGTGAGTATCGTGTTTATTATGGGCGCAGATGCTTTTGCCCAATTAGATACATGGTATAAATGGCAACGGTTGCGGGAGTTAGCGCATATTGTTGTTATGGCTCGGCCTAACAGTGCTCAGCCAGCTCATGTTGAGTTGCAGCAATGGCTTCAGCACAAGGATGATGGTGGAATAGTTCACCGGCAATGCTCGGGAAGCGTTATTATGCTTCAGCAGCGTGAATTGGATATTTCAGCAACGAAGATACGCCAGGGGCTTTTTCGGGGTGAGGTAGGCGCATTAGCACAAATGCCTAAGGCGGTGGCTGATTATATTACTGCTCATCAGCTTTATGGTAAGCAGTGATGCTCCCTTTTATGCTCTTGGTAAATGACCGCTTAATATCAAGAGCCATAATCAATATTGGGGGTGTTAGCGCATAACTAACATGATCGGTGTAAGTAAGGTGTCTATTGGTGAATGAGTTTTTTAATAAAATAGTAGTAGCTAAAGAGTTACTTAGCGGTCAGGCACACGTAACGCCGGTGATGCAGTCCGAAACATTAAATAAAATTGTTAGTGCCCAGGTTTTTTTGAAGTGTGAAAATTTTCAGCGGGTTGGCGCTTTTAAATTTAGAGGTGCCTACAATGCGATTAGCCAGTTAACGGGCGCACAACAACATAACGGAATTATTGCATACTCATCGGGTAATTACGCTCAAGCCGTGGCATTGGTTTGCCAAATATTAGGCCTTAAAGCAACCATTGTTATGCCCAACGATGTGCCTGCCATTAAGCGTAAAGCAACCGAAGGTTATGGCGCGAATGTGGTTCTTTTTGACCCGCAACAAGTTACACGTAAAGATGTTGCGGCTGAGGTTAACGGAGACGGCAAATTAACCCTGATTAAACCGTTTGACAATGGACATGTTATTACCGGGCAGGGAACGGCAGCGCTTGAGTTTATTGAGCAAGTGGGCGAGTTAGACATGATGCTTGCACCTTGTGGCGGTGGTGGTTTACTTAGCGGAACAGCGGCTGCAACAAAAGCGATGTTACTTAACTGTAAAGTCATTGGTATTGAGCCAGAGCAGGCTGATGATGCCACGCGCTCGTTTAATACTGGGGTATTACATTCAAATACTAACCCAGGCACCATTGCTGATGGCACTCGAACCGCTAGGAGCCTGTCGGACTTAGGGGGTCGTAGCGAGGCAGAGAGAGATCGAGGGCATTTTTTCGATCATTTGAGGCTAATAGTGAGCCTATTCTACGAAAATGATCGGGAAAAGGCACCGATTTCTTGCTGCCGCAGTAGATTCTTCCTAAGTCCGACAGGCTCCTAGCATGGGTGATATCACTTTCCCTATGGTCTTAAGCATGTTGATGAAATGCAAACGGTGGGTGAAGAGGCGATTAAGGAGGCAGTTCGTTTTTTATATTACCGCATGAAGTTAGTGGTTGAACCCTCAGGTGCACTGGGCTTAGCCGCATTGTTGAGTGGTGTGGTTAAACCAAAAGGTAGGGTTGGAATCATTATTAGCGGTGGTAATATTGATGGTTCGGTGAGGAGCGATATTTTGAAAGAGTAGGGGGCTGTCGTTGGTGTTTAAACATGACAGCATAGGCTTGCAATATCAATGGCAAAGATAGAGTTTAGTCGGTGGATGCGTTGCGCTATATAAAGTCTTCGATGTTGGTAATTATTACCGAAAACATCGTCGAAGCCACAACGAAGGCGGGTAGTAGATTGGGGGTAAAAGGACATGTATTCAGAGAGAGTAAAACAAATAGGGCGGAAAATGTATTCACGGCTAAAGTGCTACTCGGTAGTCTAGCTTGCGAATTTGCTAGTAGTGACAGTAGTTGTAGTAGTTATAAACGATGGTATTAGCCATTAAACAAAATTGAAACATTAAATAGGAAGTAGAATGACAGAGAACGTAAGCCGTTTAGCGATAGACGCACTAGATGACCTGAAAGGGCAAGATATTGTGACCTTAGATGTGACGGGTTTGAGTGATGTGATGGATAACTTAATTGTCGCCACTGGCACGTCTAATCGCCATGTAAAATCATTAGCGGGTAATGTGGTTGATGAGCTAAAAAAGAAAGGTATTCTGCCCATTGGCGTGGAAGGTATGGATTCATCGGATTGGGTGCTGGTTGATTACGGTACTGCAGTCGTGCATGTGATGTTACCGCAAACCCGCAAATTTTATGATTTAGAAAAGCTGTGGTCACCTTTAGAACGTGATAGTTTTGATGGCAGTATGCCTAAGAGCTAACAGCCTCCAAGGTAACTTACTAGCGATTAAGTGTTGGGTGAATAGATAAAAATAGGCGTAACTACTCAGCTCACAGTCAAAATCGCGCTGAACTGCGTTAAAAAATGATTGTTTACACGGGTAAACTCACCTTTTTCGCCTTGTTCAGAAAAATTTTGACTGTAATCTGAACAGTTACGGACAGTGCTGAGTAGATACAAATAGGCAAACAAAACATGCGCGTGCGAATTATTGCTGTCGGCACCAAAATGCCATCGTGGGTGCAGGATGCCTCGCAAGATTATTTAAAGCGTTTCCCTCGTGAGTGGCAGGTGGAATTTGTTGAAATTCCACTAGGTCATCGAGGTAAAGGGCAAGATGTGGCAAAGGCCATCGCAAAAGAAGGTGAGAGTATGTTGGCGGCTATCAATCCTCGTGAACGAGTGATCGCTCTTGATGTCGAAGGCAAGTCTTGGAGTACCGAACAGCTATCTCAGCAGATGCAAGATTGGCAAATGTTAGGGTCAAATGTTGCTTTGTTAGTGGGAGGCCCTGATGGGCTTGCTCAAGGTTGTTTGGATAAGGCTGATCAAAAATGGTCGTTGTCAGCGCTGACATTACCTCATCCTCTGGTGCGCGTGTTGTTGTCGGAACAGCTCTATCGTGGCTGGAGTATTCTTAAAAATCACCCATATCATAAATAGCAATGTAACGCCTGCTCACATATAGATCGCCCATCATTTTGATAAAAGCATCTAGATAAAAAGAGTGTTCACGCAACTAATAATATCTAGATAATAGATGGCCGCTTATCCAACCTAAACAATGACATATTATGCAAGAACTAGAGCATTTTAAGGATCACCACCGTGAGGCGA
>JBLHVX010000044.1:0-12484 GCA_047628835.1 Granulosicoccus sp. | reverse complement strand
TTCTGAATCGTGGCGTAGTTAGCGATGAGTGACTCACTTTCTCTACCGTCTCAATTCCCTCTATGTGTTCGTGATTTAGGCTTGCAACCTTATGAGACTGTTTGGCAGTCAATGTCGCAATTTACTACCCAGCGAGATGACTCGACTATAGATGAATTGTGGATAGTAGAACATGAGCCGGTATTTACTCAAGGCCAAGCCGGTAAGCCAGAACATATAATACAAGCCACCGATATACCGATTGTAAAGTCTGATCGTGGGGGCCAGGTAACGTATCACGGCCCGGGCCAGCTTATACTGTACCCGCTTATCAATTTACGCCGTCGCAAATTAGGCGTGCGTGATATGGTCACTCTACTCGAGCAGTTAGTGATCCAATGGCTGGCAGTTTATCGTATTGAATCCTACGCCAAAGCCGATGCCCCTGGCGTATACGTCAAACGTGATGGAAATGATGCTAAAATAGCGTCTTTGGGGCTGCGCATACGCCGTGGCTGTAGCTTTCACGGTGTCAGTATCAATATTGATATGGACCTCACCCCTTTTAATTATATTAATCCTTGTGGTTATCCGGGGTTAGAAATGACACAGCTCAACGCGTTGATAGAAACACCGCTTCCCAATAAAGCAGTACTTGTTAATACTTTAACAGAGTATTTTGCACAGCAAATGCATATATCCCAAATGCAATACAGTAACGATATGTGGTTGCCGACAGTAAATGATTCGGCACCGACCAGCACGATGAAAGGTTGATATAGTAATGGCAGAGAATATTCCAACGACAGATACCACCGCTTCAACAGGTCCAGTACGTCGTACTGTTCGCCGAGAAAAAGGCGAAAAACTGCGCGATGCAGATAAGGTAGAGCGTATCCCCGTTAAAGTGATAGCCACTGATGAAATGTTGCGTAAGCCAGCATGGATTCGGGTGAAAATGCATACATCACCAGAAATTGATCGCATCAAAAAAGTATTACGTAAAAACAACCTGTCGAGTGTTTGTGAAGAAGCCGCTTGTCCAAATCTAGGAGAGTGTTTTTCTGGCGGTACAGCTACCTTTATGATTATGGGCGATATCTGTACTCGTCGCTGCCCTTTCTGTGATGTAGGACATGGCAAGCCAAATGACTTGGATGCTCAAGAACCTATTCGCTTAGCCGAAGCGATTGCGGAAATGCGTTTAAAATATGTCGTGGTGACCTCGGTAGATCGTGATGATTTACGTGATGGTGGCGCACAACATTTTGCCGATTGTATTCGGGAAGCGCGTGAACGATCACCTTCTCTAAAAGTGGAAGTTTTAACTCCCGACTTCCGTGGTCGTATGGACATCGCCTTAGATATATTTGCTGAAGAAGCGCCGGATGTGTTTAACCATAACTTAGAAACTGTCCCTCGTTTATATCGTGAAGCGCGTCCTGGTGCTAACTATAAGTGGTCGCTAGAATTACTTAAGCAATATAAAGCTCGTCGTCCCGATGTAATGACTAAGTCGGGTTTAATGGTGGGCTTAGGTGAAACCAAAGAAGAAATTTTTGAAGTGTTAAAAGACATGCGCGAATATGATATCGACATGCTAACGATTGGCCAGTATTTACAACCCTCGAAAGATCACTTGGCCGTTAAACGATTTGTAACACCTGAAGAGTTTCAAGAATATAAAGACTTTGCGGATAGTATTGGTTTTAGCCGTGCTGCCTGTGGACCGTTGGTGCGATCGTCTTATCATGCAGATCAACAAGTGCAAGGCGTTGAAATTAGCTAGAGCATTGCCAGCGCTATCTAGGCGGAAAAGACGTAAAGTATATTTATTTACTTTACGTTTTTTGTTGCCTGCTATTTTATTTCTCTTTATATTGTCAGCGTGCCAGTCACACGACTCAGCCGCTTATGTATTCGATAATTACATATATCGTCTCTCGAATAGTTTACAAGTTAAAAGAGAAACCGTAGGCATTGTTAAGCTCCTACCTTCTTATCCTTCCCGTCGAAACTTACAAAAAAATATACCCAGAATCAGTATTAACTTATTGGAATTTCTTCGTTTGTCAGAATGTGAGTTGCAGCGTCATATAGGGCAGCGCAACGGCGCATTAGGTCGGGTGATGGAGTCTACGCAGCAATTAATTTACGATGTCACCTTCTTGTCCCTAGCGAAGCAATGTTTAACGCAGTTACAGCCAGGTTCTACCTTAGCCAATACGTTACAAACGGCGTATGAGCATAAGCTGACGTACTTTCCAGCGTCAGCGTGGAACGCAACCTTTGCCAGTAAAGAGTTCAATTATTTATTCTCTTTGGGCGCAAAACCGTTGTCCCTAACAGCGGTAAAAGAACAGCCATTACAGTTAAATAATGCGTTAGCTAAGCTTACGCGAGGTTATCGTCGGTTACTTAATGAGGAGTGGGTAGAAGACTTCTTGACGAATATAGAAACGCATTATCAGATTATAGAGTCTTCAAAACGGTTAGGAGAAATTCGCTTATCATTGCAAGTGGCGACACACACCTTACGAGAAGCTGATAGTCTTTTACTCGCACGAACTAAAAAAAACCCCCTGTGTCAAAAGCAGCAAGGGAACAGTCAGTTTACTATCGTGAATGCCGTATTTCACAAATACTATATCGGACAAGTGCAACCATACATAGCTGCATTACATCAGCAGTCAAGCAGTGTGTTTTTAGAAATAGATGAGTTGCTCGCCATCCAGCAAGCACCCGTTAATATCGTTTCTTTTTGGGGTGAGGTTTATCATAGTAATAATAGCGAGTGGCAAGGTTTTAACCGAGCGGTTAAAACCCATACTTTAAACTGGCAGGCATTGTTGAGACAGTGCGGAAAACTGCCATCTTGATTTTCCTGTCTATGTTGTTACGTGCCTATCTTATAACTTTCTGGCTTGTGGGGGCGTAAACCAACTTCCGTTTTCTGCGACGTTAATTAAATGATCTACCGTGACAGGGAACGCTTTTCTGTGGCGTTCTCGCGTGTTTTTGAACAGGCGTGCGATAAATGACTCTCCCCGTTCATGAAAGTATTGATCGAATACCATTGTCGAAAAATCAGTGTTTAACTCTTTTTCTATTTCGTTAATAATAACTAATATATCGCCACCAATAATTCTCAAGTCTGATTCAATTCGAGAGGCACGAAATATATTCTTTGTTTTCCAGCCGCTGTGATGTGAAATAATACTAATGATTTGGTCTTCTATAGTGATTTCATTGTTCATTTTTAATTTATGCTCTTATTAAATTCCATAATACCAACATATGACAAGCCACGGCGATAAAGGTAATGCGGTGGCGGAGCTGTTGATACCAATTAGGATAGATCTCGTTTAAAAACAGTTTTTCCCAAAACAGCAAGCATAAAAAACCGACTAGCAAAATGCCAGCGTTATAGATAGTGGCTAGAAAGTGACTTAAGACAGGGGTCAATGAAAAAATAATCGCAGCGTGAATATGCCTCGCAATAAAGACTTTGTTGTTCTCGTGGTGACCAAACAGAGCGACGGACCAAATAGAACCGGCTAAAAACGCATAAATGACCGTTGAGTAGAGTAAAAAAGTCTCGCTTAGCCAACGCTCATAATCGGCAAAAACCCAAGGGCCTAATGCGCCAGCAAAAAAGGGTAATAAGCCGAGATACATATAATTGCTAATGGTGTCTTGGTGGGGGCTGAGTAATGATTTTTTCATAGTGTGTAGCTACAGTTCAGTGGTAATAGTTAGGCTGGCAGTAACGTATTAACGGTTGCTGCAAGCTGCTGTTGAAGTTTTTTGTTGTTCACACAGCCTTGTTCTACATCGAAATTATCATAAAAACTAGGTAGGGACATACTCGCCTTTACCTCGCCGTCAAAGAAGGGTGCAGAACTTACCGCAGCGGCTAGCACACTAGCGCCGCCCCGGGCACCCGGTGAAGTGGCGAGTAATACCATGGCTTTGTTTTGAAACACTTTCGGGTTTATTCTTGAACACCAGTCAAACAGGTTTTTATAGGCCGCACTGTAGGTGCCGTTGTGCTCGGCGAACGCAATGATCAACGCATCGGCATCAGTGATTTTGCTTAAAAATGCACGAGCTAAGTCGGGTTGACCCAATTCGGCTTCTTTATCTTGACTGAATAATGGTAACTCGTAATCATTTAAATCAACGACCTCTGTGTCAGCGTTTTCAATCAAGCTGGCGGCATAAGTGGCGAGTTGCTTATTGATGGATTTTTTACTGCTGCTCGCGGCAAAAGCTAAAAGTTTCATGTAGGTATTCCCATCTAGATATCGTTATGTGTTTGTGACGTGATTGAGTGCTAAATCTACTAGTGATTAGCCTGTACCTTATCATTATTGCTAGCATTTTTTAATAGTCTTTATCACAGCTGATCCCGTTAACTTTATGAGAATTGACTATAAGCCATACTGACGACGGCCAAACAGTACCGGATACCGGATCGAGCCCGGCATGACGAATATGATTAGTAGGCATCAATGTCTACTCCACAAATCAAAGCAAGACCCCGTCATTCTGGAAAGCGTTTTTTGCTTATCCGGAATCTAGTGATTTCTGGCACTGTCTGGATACCGAGTACCGGATACCGGATCGAGCCCGGCATGACGAATATGATTAGTAGGCATCAATGTCTACTCCACAAATCAAAGCAAGACCCCGTCATTCTGGAAAGCGTTTTTTGCTTATCCGGAATCTAGTGATTTCTGGCACTGTCTGGATACCGAGTACCGGATACCGGATCGAGCCCGGCATGACGAATATGATTAGTAGGCATCAATGTCTACTCCACAAATCAAAGCAAGACCGCGTCATTCTGGAAAGCGTTTTTTGCTTATCCGGAATCTAGTGATTTCTGGCACTGTCTGGATACCGAGTACCGGATACCGGATCGAGCCCGGCATGACGAGTCCGGCATGACAACATTAAGTTAACGGGACATATCAGCAGTGTAATCATTATTAATTACCTTTCGGTACGCGCGCCAACACCCAAACACTCACTTTCCCCGCACCCGCTTTTTTTAATGCAATAGTTAGCGCGCTGACGGTTGCGCCGGTGGTCATCACATCGTCCACAATCACCACATGTTCATTGTTCAAAGGGCGTGTTACCACGAAGCTATTGCGCAGACTACTGAGCCTTTTTTTCCTGTCTAAACTTTTTTGTGGTGGTGATGATTCCATTCTTTTTACGTGGCTAAACAAGGCAATATTCATCTGTTTACTAAGGTAGTGAGCAAAAAAAGCGGATTGATTAAATCCACGCTTACCTTGCTTCTTCCAATGTAGGGGAATTGCAGTAATTAAGTCAGGCGCGGGTTGATGCTGCTGAACAAAATGCGTGTGAACATATTGGCAGAAAATAGTAGCCAAGCCCTTGCCGGCAAAAAAATCACCTTGCTCTTTAAAATTAATCACTAAATTTGATAAGGGCTTTTCGTACAAAAATGGGCTGTAGGCGTGGTCAAACTCTGGAGTATGACGCAAACACTCACCACAGAGTAAAGCACTGTGGTGTAACGGGAGGGCGCATACACTGCAATGGTAATGGGGTGAATGAAAAAATTGAGCAATACAGTGTTGGCAGATTCTATCTGGGTTGTGACTATCGCATAGGGCGCAGCGATGAGGGATGCGTAGTTTCTGCCCAAGCACGCGAGCTGCAGCGATGACCTGGTCTGAAGAGGGTCGCTGGCGGAGCGCAGAGAGTAATTTATTGTAGAGTCGAGTCCATTCCTTCGGTATCATAGTGGTTAACCTAAAAATCCATTTATGGTTGACTGCGCTTAATAGTGACTTATTCCTTATGCTTAAGTCTGCGCAGACACTATATATTGGAGATAAAACACGATGAAAGCAATAAGTGAGACTTAATCATGTCATCTTCTTTGAATGTTTTGAATAACAACACCATTTTGCGCCATGACTGGATGCGAGATGAGGTGGCCGCCTTATTTACCTTACCGTTTAATGACCTGTTGTTTCAGGCGCATACCATGCATCGCCAGCACTTTAATCCGAATCACGTGCAAGTGAGCACCTTATGTTCGATCAAGACCGGCGCATGCCCAGAAGACTGTAAATACTGCCCGCAAAGCGCTCGCTACGATACCGGCTTAGAAAAAGAGAAGTTAATGCAGGTCGATGCAGTGATCGAAGAGGCGAAAGCCGCTAAGTCGAGCGGCGCGACTCGTTTTTGCATGGGCGCTGCATGGCGCTCACCCAAAAATAAAGACCTGCCTTATGTGGTTGAAATGGTCAAAGGCGTGAAAGCGCTAGGCCTAGAAACCTGTATGACATTAGGCATGCTTGACGATAAACAGTCAGCCGAATTAGCCGATGCAGGCCTAGATTATTACAATCACAATCTAGATACCTCGAAAGAGTTCTATGGCGATATTATTACCACGCGGACTTACGATGACCGACTTAACACGCTACAAAATGTGCGTGATGCGGGCATGAAGGTGTGTAGTGGTGGCATTGTGGGTATGGGCGAAGGTGAGCAAGACCGCGTCGGTTTATTAATTCAGTTGGCCAATTTGCCAGCACATCCAGAGTCGGTACCGATTAATATGTTGGTACGTGTCGAAGGCACGCCATTTGAAAATCTTGACGACCTTGATGCTTTTGATTTTATTCGTACTATCGCGGTTGCACGGATGTTGATGCCGAAATCTCATGTACGTTTATCGGCAGGGCGCGAAGAGATGAATGAGCAAATGCAAGCGATGGCGTTTTTTGCGGGTGCGAATTCTATTTTTTATGGCGAAAAATTATTAACGACTGCCAACCCTGAAGCCGATAAAGATAAGCAATTATTTGCCCGTTTAGGTATCGAGCCCGAGCCTTATTCTGCCGTAGAAAAACGCCGTGAGAATACGGATGGAGAAAGCGTGACGGGGCATCAGCCAACAGTGGGTTTTTTCGAACCCAAAAAATCAGCCCAAACACCAACGGCACCGCCTTTATTTTATAATGCAGCGAGCTAGGAGGCCGTCCGAGAATAGAGGGCCTAATGCGGAAGAGCTATTTTGGCGCATTTTTCCGACCATTTTCGTCGCTTAATAGCGCCTACTGTTGGCGCTTAATAGCGCCTACTGTTGGGAAATAGAACCACTATTCACCTCAAATGTTCAAAAAATGCACTCAAAATTGCTTTCCCTCGCGACGGCTTCTATTCTCGGACAGCCTCCTAGGGGCCTGTCGGGCTCTTAGTCCAGTCCCACCCATAAATGCCTATCGTGTCAGGGATGTGTGAATAACTTATGTCTTCGTTTGATGATGAATTAAGAGCGGCGTTAGATAACCGGCTCAAGCAGCAACGTTATCGCCAGCGCACTCTATCTACCTCCCCACAAGGTGCTAGGGTCACTGTCGACGGAAAAGCGTATTTAGCGTTTGCGAATAATGACTACCTAGGTTTAGCCAATCATCCAGATGTTGTGGCTGCATTTCAGTGCGCGGCCACAGAGCATGGTGTGGGCAGTGGTGCGTCTCATTTAGTGTATGGGCATACTTACCCCCATCACGCGCTAGAAGAGTCGTTGGCGCGTTTTACGGGGCGAGAACGTGCACTGTTGTTCTCTACCGGTTATATGGCCAATATGGGAGTGATTTCGGCGTTAGTGGGGCGTGGAGATAGCGTGTACCAAGACCGCTTAAATCATGCCTCATTGATTGATGCGGGCATTGTCAGCCGCGCTACAATGAAACGTTATCGTCATAATGATCTTGAGCAATTAGAGCGCCTGCTGGCGAAAGACACCGCTAAGCGAAAGTTTGTTGTCGTTGACGGCGTGTTTAGTATGGATGGCGATATAGCGCCTTTGCCTGAATTGTCGGCGCTATGCCATCGCTATGGTGCGCAGCTGATGGTCGACGATGCTCATGGTTTTGGTGTATTGGGGGCTGCCGGCGGCGGTTGCGCTGAACACTTTCAGTTATCGGTTCATGACTTACCCATTTTAGTGGGCACTTTGGGAAAAGCCTTTGGCACATTTGGCGCATTTGTGGCAGGTTCAGAAACACTCATCGAAACACTTATTCAGTTTGCTCGCCCTTATATTTATACTACGGCATTGCCGCCAGCCGTTGCGTCCGCAACATGTGTGAGCCTGTCCTTACTAGAAAGTGACACGCATCGCAGAGAAGCCCTACACCAAATCATTCGTTATTTTCGAGAAGGTGCTACAGCGTTAGCTTTACCGCTAATGGAATCGCAGACACCGATACAGCCTATCGTATTAGGTGATGATACCAGTGTAGTGAAAGCGGCTAATTACTTGCGAGAAAACGGCGTGTTAGTTGGAGCCATTAGGCCGCCAACCGTGCCAGAAGGAACCGGCCGATTGCGTATTACGTTGAATACTAATCACAGTAAAGCGGACGTTGATCATTTATTGGAATTGCTCGCTAATGTTTTTTCCGCGCAGTGCTTGGAAGGAGCTGGGTCAATTTTGCCAACCTCACGCGTAAACTCCAGCGCTAGTGCTGATAAAAATTGACTCTGCCCCCATGCCGATAAATCAAACAACACAGCACCCATATACTGGATCTACGCCCCGCGCAATAATTACCCCCATCGTGTTGTTAAATGGTTGGGGTGTGAGTGCTCATGCATGGCAATCTATTATCCCATTTTTACAACAATGGAGCGATGTTGTGGTGATAGATGTGGTGTATGAATCTGATGTTGACGTTCTGTGTGAAAAGTTATCTGAGACGCTGTATGAAAATCCAGATCAAGATTTATCTAAGCCGTGCATATTAATGGGCTGGTCATTGGGCGGAATGTTGGCGACGCGTATCGCGGCAATGTATCCACAGTCGGTGAGTGGTTTAATTACCTTGGCGAGTAACGCACAATTTGTTGCTAGCGATGATTGGCCAACGGCTATGGCGGAAGAGGTTTTTGCAGGTTTTCATCAGTCGTATAAAGATAATGCAGAAAAAGCCTTACAACGTTTTTCGAATTTGGTAGTGCAGGGCGACTTACATCGTCGTGAACAAAAACGTTACCTGCAATCGCTCCTCACTGCAAAACAAACTGCCCCAAAAATCCCAGCCCCACAAGTTCCAACCCTACAACAACTCACCCATTATTTGTCGGGTTTAGAACTATTGCGAGATATTAATAATCAAACGGCGTTACAAAAAATTAATTGCCCCGCGCTACACTGCTTTGGTGAAAACGATGCCTTATTGCCAGTGCAAGCGGTAGAGAAAATAAAAAACCTAAATGGGTACCATCAATGTGAAGTGATTGGGCAGGCAGGACATTTGTTACATGCCCCCCCAGAACGATTAGAACTGCTGTTGAACCATTTTTTTGCCGAGTGTATTGTATGAGTTCGCATAGGAAAAACATTGCGGATTCATTTAGCCGATCAGCTGCGCAATATGATCGAGTTGCTAATGTGCAGCAACAGTCGGGCAAGAAACTATTGGCGGTGATGAATCAAGTCATTACATCGCAAGTCGCCAATGCGGGGAAAAAAATAACTATCGCTGATATTGGCTGTGGCACAGGGTTTTTTACTCGCCAACTTATAGAGACCTATCAACCTCAAAAATATATTGGTGTTGATATTGCCGAAGGCATGTTGGTCGTCGCTAAAGAAAATAATGCCGACCGCCAAAATGTTGAATGGTTGCGTTGCGAGGCAGAAAGTTTATTGTTGGAAGATGATTCAGTTGATATTATTTTTGCAAATTTTTCTTTGCAGTGGTGTGAGGATTTATCTGCGTTGATGAAGAGTTTTCATCGTGTGTTAGCACCCAACGGTTTTTGTTGTTTTACCAGTTTAGGTGTAGACACTTTAAGCGAGTTGCGCCAATCATGGAAAACGGTCGACCAGTTGCCCCACGTCAATCAATTTCATAGCTGTTCGCAATGGCAGGATGCCATCGTGAGCAATAGTTTTTTAGTGGCCAATAACTATCATGAAACCGTTACTGAGTATTTTTCTTCTGTTATTGATGCGATGCGGTCATTAAAAGAGGTGGGCGCTAATGTGGTTACCACAGAGCATCGGCAAGGCTTAACCGGCAAACAACGATTCAATCAGTTTATACAGGCCTACGAAATTCATCGGACGCTCCAAGGCATCCCCGCAAGCTACGTCGTAGATGGCTGGATAATACAAAAGAAAGGTGAACAATAATGCCCGCTCATTTCTTTGTTACCGGTACCGATACCGATGTAGGGAAAACCTTAATTAGCGAAGGCTTAATTCATGCGGCCAATATGCAAGGTTTAAGCACCGCTGCGCTTAAACCCGTCGCAGCGGGATGCGAAAATACACCTGATGGCCTGCGTAATGATGATGCATTGATTTTGCAAAAAGCGATCAATACCCCGCTCAGTTATGAGCAGGTCAATCCGGTGGCATTGGCCGCGCCTATGGCGCCTCATATAGCAGCAGCACAAGAAGGCCGTAATTTACGTGCAAGCCAGCTGGCAGGTTTTTGCCGTGGAGTGTTAATGCAGCGCACCGATGTTGTCATTATCGAGGGGGCGGGTGGCTGGCGTGTGCCGCTTAATGCACGAGAAACCCTAGCCGATGTTGCGAAAATATTATCGCTGCCAGTCATTATGGTGGTGGGTATGCGTTTAGGTTGCTTGAACCATGCCTATTTAACCGCCGAGGCTATTCGCCGCGATGGCTTAGTCTTAGCGGGCTGGGTGTCAAATCATATTGATCCTAGTATGCCAGCTTATGCCGAATCGTTAGCGGATCTAGAGCAGGGATTAGGCGCTCCGTGTTTGGGCCATATTCCTTTTTTATCTAACCCTCAGGGTATTAATATTAAAAACGACTTGGATATAGGCAAAATATTGCCGTCTGCGTTTTCTTACAAATAAACAGTCTTAAAGTTCTCTGATTGCCGAGTGTAGTGTATGCAATGCTTGTGTACACTATGTAGTAGGTAATGCGTAATAGGCAATGCCTACTTATTGAGGTGTTCATTATGATTAATACATCTGCAGGTATTAGTACTGTTTTTCAGCAAGGCATTTCTGGTATGCAGAATAGCAGTCGCTCTATTATCGAGTCGGCGAATGAAATTGTCTTATCTGGCACGCTAGAACGTGCACCTATGGCGAGCACCGATATCGTTGAGCCAATGCTCAAGATTCAACAAGAGCAACACGTATTTAACGCATCGGCAATGATCATTGATGTAGCGGATCAAGCATTAGGCGCCCTCATTGATATTGATGCCTAGGAGCTGTAACAAACCACTAGACAGATTCGTTAGCCATAGGCAGACGTGAAAGCGAGATCTAAAACGAGAGGAAGAAGGAGAACAAAAAAAGAGTGAGAGGGAATAGCAGCGAGGAGAAAATGATATGAATATTAATACGATACTACCCACGGCATATACACCGAATACTTTAGCAGCAAGCTCAGTATTACGATCTGCGGTGAGTGAAGAATCTACTGATAGCCAGGCAGATATTTTTATACCTGTACAGCAGACCGCAGAGACCTCTCATGCTGATTCTGCAACGTCGGATCAATCCTCTGAACAGGTACGTCAGCAAGTAACTCAGCAACAACAAGCCGAGCAGCAGGCGAATCAAGAAAGGCAGGAAAAGCAGGCTCAGCAGCAACAAGCGCAAATAGATCAGCAAGTTATCCAAACGTTGTCTACACTAGATAGAGAGGTGCGTAATCATGAACGCGCTCATGCAGCGATAGGTGGGCAATACGCAGGTGCACCTAGCTATGAGTATGAGCGAGGCCCGGACGGCGTTAATTATGCGGTTTCAGGTGAGGTGCCGATTAGTACAGGTGCAACATCTAATCCGCAAATGACCATTGAAAAAGCGCAAATTATACGCCGTGCTGCGCTAGCGCCGGCAGAGCCATCAGCACAAGATCGTAAAGTTGCTGCAGAGGCGGTGCAAATGGAATCCGCAGCTAGAGTTGAATTGCTAACGATAGAACGCGAACAGCGTATAGAAGAGCAGCGTCTACAGGCAGAACGCTCAGAAGAGGATCAGTCTATGACTAACAGAGCAGACAGTAGTGTTAATAATAGCGATGCAGCAGGAAATAACCCGCGGGCTGGTCAAGCCGTTGATGATATGAATGAAGCACAAGAAAATATGTACAACGAACTAACTGAGCAACTAGTCGCCATGGGTGGAGCTCAACAACCTGCTCAGTCTTTAGGTAGTATTGTTAGTCGCTTTGCTTAAAAGAGTAAATAAGCGTGAACTTACACTTACTTTTTACGTATGGCTGTAGGTGACATTCCATGTAAGAGGCACATAATTGCTATTAAATTATTTTTTTTCATGAACGCATCTTTTTTCTCGTTAGACCTACCGCCCTTCTTTAATTGAAGTCTTTAGCGCAAAAACAGATTGTGTTAGCCACCCTCGCGACTATCCAACTGCGGTTTTTTGGAGAGCGTCTGATAAGGCGTTATAGCCTTCTTCTTGACTGAATTTAGGG
>JBLHVX010000043.1:0-12502 GCA_047628835.1 Granulosicoccus sp. | reverse complement strand
TTTTCTTCGGGCATTGGCGCGGCGATGATTGGTTGGTACGGTTGTGCAATGTTGTGTTATGTCACACCAAAAGAACATTTAGGTTTGCCTAATCGCGATGATGTAAAACAAGGTATTATTACTTACAAAATTGCAGCACACGCAGCCGATTTAGCTAAGGGTCACCCGGGTACACAAATTCGTGACAACGCCTTATCAAAAGCCCGTTTTGAATTCCGCTGGGATGATCAATTTAACTTGAGCTTAGATCCGGATACCGCGCGTAAATTTCACGATGAAACCTTGCCAAAAGATTCCGCTAAAGTGGCACACTTTTGTTCTATGTGCGGGCCAAAATTCTGCTCGATGAAAATCTCTCAAGAAGTGCGTGATTACGCAGCGAAAAAAGAATTAGATGAAGCCGAAGCCGCTAAACAAGGTATGGAAGAAATGTCGGATAAGTTTAAGAAAACCGGTAGCGAAATTTACCACGAAGTCTAAAATCAGCCCTTACTTTGATAAGTAAGGGGAATGAGTAAATGAAAAGATGAAACGCCCACTGTTTTATCGTAATGCCGGATACCCAATCAAGTTGAGCGCAGGCTCTTATCCGGCATCTTTATTCCTATTTTGGCGCTGTAATATAGTAGCGTCAATTTCTAACTCTATCGAGGGTGCGTGTTGTTAAACCTAGCGAGTCATTCTTCCATAGCGATTGCTGGTGGTGGCCTTTTAGGGCGGCTGCTGGCATGGCGGCTGTTAGAGTCTGGACATGCAGTGAGTATGTATGATGCGGGTTCCTTAGGTGATTCGCCGTCGGCGGCACAGACGGCGGCAGGAATGATCTCTCCGATTTCTGAAGCAATTGATACCGAAACCTTGATGTACGACTTAGGCATTGCGAGTTTAGCGCAATGGCCGCAATGGCTGGCGCAGCTTTCTATAGATGCATCCCCTGTTCCCTATGCGCAAAATGGCAGCCTTATTGTGGCGCACAACCGCGATCAATCGCTGCTGCAACAATATATTCACGATATGCAACGGCAAGTGCCCGAAGCAGCGTGGGGCAAACGACTGGATAAGCAGGGTGTACTAGCGATAGAGCCAGATGTTGGCGAGCATTTTCAGCAGGGTTTGTTTTTGCCGGAAGAAGCGCATATTGATAATCGAAAATTATTATCGGTGTTGTTGCAGCGGATTCAGCAATTAGGCGGCGAATGTGCTGGGCATACGGCTGTTAACGTTGAGCCTAATGCGCTAACCCTTATCAATGAAGAGCGTCGTATATCGTTCGACCTCGTGATTGATTGTCGTGGCGTTGGCGCGCAAGCGCAATGGCTGGGCGTACGAGGTGTGCGTGGTGAAGTTCTACGTGTGCAAACCGATGAGGTTCAGTTGCAGCGTCCCGTTAGATTGTTGCATCCGCGTTATCAGCTCTACGTAGTCCCTAAAGCGAATCAAGAATTTGTGATCGGTGCAACGCAAATAGAAAGTGAAGATAGGTCCCCGGTAAGTGTGCAGTCGGCATTAGAACTCAATAGCGCGTTGTATACCATTAACCCCGCGTTTGCTGAAGCCCGCATTATTGAAATGACATCAAACTTGCGTCCAGCACTCAATGATAACCGGCCACAAATTCAATATGAAGATGGCTTGATTTGTGTGAATGGTTTGTATCGGCACGGTTATCTATTAGCCCCTATTGTTGTGCAGCACGCACTGGCATTAATTGACTCCTCTACCACGGTAGTGCGAGACTTTGCTGATGTGTTATACAAACCCGTTCAATCGTCATATAAAAGAAAGTTACAGGAAGCATTCTCGTGTTAATGATTTCATTAAATGATGAAAAAATAGAATTCGAAGAATCGTTGTCTGTAATATTGTTACTTGAGCGACAAGGCTTTCAGGGTGACAAAATCGCGCTAGCGATTAACGGATCTTTTGTTCCGCGTTCACAATATGCTGAGACAAATATTAACGATGGTGATGAAGTGGATGTGATTCAAGCAGTGGGCGGCGGTTGATACCGGATCGAGCTCGGCATGACGGTGGCGTTGATGCACTTTCTGTTTTCGTCATTCTGGTGAAAACCAGAATCCACAATTTTTATCCGTGCGACAATATGAAATTTTAAATATTAGCCAATAGAAACGAAAATAATGAGTACTCCTTTGGATAGCACTTTGGATAGCCCGGTAAATAGCCCAGTAAATAGTTCTTCTACTTCTGACCCTCTAACGCTATACGGTGAGCAGTTTTCGAGTCGTTTTCTTTTAGGTTCGGCCTTGTACCATTCGCCGCAGGCCATGTGTGATTCTATTATGGCAGCTCAGTGCGATATTATTACTGTTGGTTTGCGCAGGCAGTCACCTAAAGACAATAGCGGCGATCACTTTTGGCAGTTAATTCGTGACACCGGGTGTAAGTTGCTACCCAATACTGCCGGCTGTAAATCGGTAAAAGAAGCGATGACTACGGCAGAAATGTCACGTGAATTATTTGAAACCGATTGGCTTAAATTAGAAGTGATCGGCGATGACTATAATTTACAGCCCGATCCCTTTGGCTTGCTAGATGCTGCTGAAAAACTCATTAAGAAGGGCTTTAAGGTATTACCTTATTGCACTGACGACCTTATTCTCTGCCAAAGATTACTAGATGTCGGTTGTGAAGTGTTAATGCCTTGGGGTGCACCTATAGGTACAGGTATGGGACTAATGAATCCTTACCAATTAAAAACCTTACGCGAGCGTCTGCCACATGTGCCACTTATCGTAGATGCCGGTATTGGTGCGCCATCACAGGCGTGCGAAGCGATGGAAATGGGTTTTGATGCGGTGCTGTTAAATACCGCGGTTGCAAAATCTCACCAACCCGAAGTGATGGCCAAAGCGTTTTCTCAATCTATTACAGCTGGCCGCTCGGCCTATCGAGCAGGGTTGATGGAGCAGCGTCAAACCGCGTCACCTTCTACTCCTGTAGTAGGACAGCCGTTTTGGCACAATAATTAAGGTAACTTATGTGTATCTACTCAGCTCACAGTCAACATCGCGCTGAACTGCGTTAAAACATGATTTTTAACACTTGTAAACGCACATTTTTCGCCTTGCTAAGCAAAGTTTTGACTGCAATCTGAACAGTTAGGGCAGTACTGAGTAGACTATTAAGTGACATTATGAATAATTCAAATGAAAAAATAATAATGCCTTTACCTATTGTCTGGACGATTGCCGCATCGGACTCGGGCGGTGGTGCTGGTGTGCAAGCCGATATAAAAACCTTCTTTGATTTAGGTGTGCACGGCTGTACAGCGATTACCGGATTGACCGCGCAAAACACCCAAGGTGTGCATCAGCTTGAGTGCGCGAGTGATGATAGTTTTGAAAATCAATTAAACGCTTTATGCGTAGATTTACCGCCAGTAGCCATAAAGATTGGCGTGCTGTTATCTGTGAGCCAAGTTCGCATAGTCAGTAAAGTAGTCAGCAAGATTATTCGCGAAATAGATAATGTTTTTGTTGTTTTTGATCCAGTACTGGCGCCCACGGCGGGGATTAATTTCACCTCTGATGCAACACGCAACGCATTTAACAAACTTTATCCATTAATAGATTTACTGACGCCGAACATACCTGAAGCAGAAATGCTAAGTGAATTATCGATCCGTAATAACGATGAGCGGCAAGCGGCTGCCTGTTACTTTATGGATAAAGGCGTGTCATCGGTATTAATTAAAGGTGGTCATGGTAATACACAATATTGCCAAGATATGCTGGTGTCAAATTCGGGTACGTTTTGGCTCTCACAGCAAAAGCAAAATACCATTCACTCTCATGGTACAGGCTGTGTATTGTCGTCTGCTATAGCGGCATTTGTGGCGCAAGGTAAAGCCGTATGCGATGCGGTCGTGTTGGCGAATGCCTATATCAATAAAGGCATTCGTTTAGCAACGACATTTGATGAACAGCAACACAAGCGGGGTGCGGTAAGCCAAACGGGATGGCCGAGCGATCTAGGAGACTTTCCTCAGGTAAGTTTGGCCCCTGAAGCCGTTAATCGGGAGGCGTTCCCCGTTTGCGACACCCAACGTTTAGGTTTATATCCCGTTGTTGATTCAGTTGATTGGCTTCGCAAACTATTAGCTATTGGTGTAAAAACGATTCAGCTGAGGGTGAAAAACATACCGGATGCAGAGTTAGCAAAAATGATAGAGCAGGCGGTAACATTAGGTAAGCGATATGATGCGCGTTTGTTTATTAATGACTATTGGCAGTTAGCGATTAAGTATAATGCCTATGGAGTCCATTTAGGCCAAGAAGATATGGTGGATGCCGATGTGGACGCCATGCGTGCAGCGGGTTTACATTTAGGTCTTAGCACCCATAGTGAATGTGAGTTCGCTTATGCGGCGACATTTAAACCAAGCTATTTAGCCATTGGCGCTATCTTCCCGACAGACACCAAAGAAGTCGTCGAAGTAGGGCTAGAGAATCTATATCACTGGTCGGATATGTTGCACGGGCATTATCCTTTGGTTGCCATAGGCGGTATTCACATGAATAACATCCATAGCGTGTTACAGTCTGGCGTAGGCTCAATTGCGGTAGTTAGTGCTATTACTAAAGCCGGTGATTATACTGCTGCCACACAGCAGCTAGCACATATTGTTCAGCAATCATTATTAATCCAAAAGTAAAAGGTTTTTATTATGCCAATCATTGATCAGTTAACGACGTTTTTTATGTCCAGTGATGGATGGGTGTTACAAGTTTTCTTAGTGGTTGTCGTTGTCTTAGTGTGTGATTTTGTACAACGAAAAATCATTACTCGTTTGATTAAACATGCAGAAGAAAATACCAAAAATATTTGGGATGACGCATTGTTTAATGCAATGCGACGCCCTGTCAGTCTCGTGTTATGGGTGCTTGCCTTAAATGTCATTAGTCGCCTAGTGGAAAGCTCAGAAGAACAGCAGCTTATCGCTATCATGTCGAGTGTCAGTCATATTGGGATTGTTATTGCGATCACTTGGTTTGTAACAGAATTTATTCGTCATGCGCAACATAAGTTAATCGCTGACGAGCTTGCCAAAGGCCCCGATGATGAATCCCGTATTGACCGTGTCACTATTGAGGCCTTGTGTAAATTATTTCGTTTGGCGGTTATTATTACTGCAGGCATTGTGCTGTTAGAGACGCTAGGTTTTAGTATTTCTGGCGTGCTAGCATTTGGTGGTATTGGCGGAATAGCCATTGGCTTTGCTGCGAAAGATTTACTCTCTAATTTTTTTGGTGGGTTAATGATTTATCTTGATCGTCCCTTTGCAGTAGGTGATTGGATACGCTCTGATGACCGACTAATAGAAGGGACTGTCGAATATATAGGCTGGCGACAAACCCGTATTCGTACCTTTGCTAAGCGTCCGATTTACGTGCCTAACTCGGTGTTCTCCACTATCGTCGTCGAGAACCCTTCGCGCATGTCTCATCGTAGAATTAAAGAGATTATCGGTGTGCGTTATGATGATATGGCTAAAGTGCATAGTATTGTCGAGCACGTGAAAACAATGCTGCAGCAGCATCCTGAAATTGATAGTTCTCAAACCTTGATTGTGAATTTTGACACGTTTGGCCCATCTTCGGTCGAATTCTTTATCTACACCTTCACAAAAACAGTTAACTGGATTAAATTCCACGAAGTTAAACAGGACGTGTTATTAAAAATCGCCGATATTGTTGAGGCTCATGAAGCTGAGTTTGCCTTCCCAACATCCACCTTGCATTTATATAATGAAACGCCTGAGTTTGCGGGGTCGACCGAAAAATAAGTCAAGGTTCTAAGTCGAAGATGAGGTGAATGTAGAGGGAGTTCCCTCCTACTATAACTGATCAATATTCCCGATATTGTTATTTGTCATTGCTCAGAACTGAATGTCTGTTTTGTCTTAGCCCTTAGAAATAAATCTGTTCGTGCGAAGGGCTATTTTTTATATGTCGTATGTATTTTTGGTGATGAATGGCTCTAGATTTTTTACATAGGTAGGGATGTCATCAGGTGGAAGTGGCTTGCTAAAGAAAAACCCCTGAAAGTAATTGCAGCCCTTAGCTATTAAAAGATCTCTTTGTTCGGCTTCTTCAACACCTTCTGCAATAACGCTATAGCCAAAGCTTTTAGCCATATTAATAATTGTTTCGGTAATTACTGCGTCGGCATGATTCTTGGTTATTTCTTGGATAAAACTGCGGTCAATTTTCAGTTCATCTAAAGGCAGTTTTTTTAGGTAGTTTAATGATGAGTAGCCTGTGCCAAAGTCGTCAATAGATACTCGAATTCCTGCATTTCTTAAGCGTACTATTTTTCCCGCAATTCGGTCGGGGTTGTTAATGATTACGCCTTCGGTAAGCTCAATCATAATTTTTTCTGGCCGCACACCGACTTCTTTTATTATGTGCGACAACTTGTGTATGAAATCCACTTGTTGAAACTGAATGGGGCTTATGTTAATCGACACATGGTCAAAAATAATACCTTGGTTTTCCCATGTTTTAATTTGCTGGCAGACATTCGTAACAACCCAGTCGCCTAGTGGAAGAATAAGCATGCTTTCTTCAGCAATAGAAATGAAGTCTAGAGGGGATATATAGCCATCTTGGGGGTGAATCCAGCGTACTAAAGCTTCTAAGCTAGGGCACTTGTTGTCGTGAGTGATTTGCGGTTGATATGCTAATGATAATTCATTGTTATTGATCGCGTGACGTAACTCTTTTTCAATGCGTAAGCGTTTATCTGCTTTTATCTGCATGCCGGTTTCAAAAAAACAAAAACCGCCTCGACTATTAGACTTGCTGTTATACATTGCAGAATCGGCATATTTTAAAATTTCTTCGGTGTTTTTACTGTGTTCATCGAAAAAAGCGATGCCTATGCTAGCGGTAATGTGATACGAATTTCCGGCCAAAGAAAAAGGCTCTGCTAGGCTAGATAGTATTTGTTGAGCGATGGCACTAGGGACTTTTGTTTTATCGTGATTCTTAAAGTTCGGCACTGAAAGGACGACAATAAATTCATCGCCGCCTAATCGTCCTGCCATGTCTTCCTTGCGCAGGCAGGCATCTAGGCGTTTACGAAATTCAATGAGTAATTGGTCACCAATGTCGTGCCCTAGCGAGTCATTGATTATTTTGAAATGGTCTAAGTCCAAATAAATAATCGCGCCGCATGTTTTATTTTTTTGTGCTGAGGCTAGTTTCTTGTCAATATGTATTTTTAGCATTTTACGATTAGGTAGGCCGGTCAGTGGGTCGTAAAACGCTAGCGAATTAACTTGTTCTTGAGTGGCTAATAGTTCGTTGGTGCGTTGATTAAACCAATGTGCCAGCTCACCAAATTCACTAGTATGTTTAACTTTAATAAAGCTATCCACGTTGTCTTTGTCGATATTATCTTTCAAGTTGTTCATCAATTCTTTCAGTGGATTTGCGTAAATGCGTTTAAGCAGTAAGCTTGCCAATATGATGGCAATTAGCATGATAATAGCGATAGATAAATTAAGAGTGGCAATTAATTGATTGGATGTTTTGATTGCTTCACTCAATGGAATGACAGTAATAATCTGCCAGCCTGTTGATGGCATCGTAGTAGTAATAGCCAAGGCAGGCTCTTTTAAAAAATAGTCATTATCTATGCTGAAAACATGCTTAAGATCATCTTTCGTATTCAACGCTTTATCTGGATTAATGATGTTGTTTGCAATGATGAGCGCTTCGTTAAAGTTTACTTGATAACTTTTTTCAGCGATTTTCTTGCCTAATATGTAGACTTTATCGTTCTCAGCGGTGGAGGGTGTAGGCGTGTGGTTTTGTTGTATATGAGAACTAAACGGCCTGAATTGAGTATGTTTCTGAGCTAACTCGGTAATGGTAACGAAAGGAGGGCCATACTCTAACTTGACTTTAGTGGTTTGTGCTCGAGCAATTTTATCATCTGGAAATGACAATAAATGCCCGATTCTATCAACTGCAAAGGCATAACCATTAAATCGTTTGGTTGAGTCTTCTAGCAGCTGATGAAGGCCGCTTAACTTGAGGTCAATAGTTGTTGCGCCAATATACTGGCCGCTGCTAATCATCGGTGACGTCACTGTGACCATTGATTGTAGCGAGTGGGGGTCAACATATGATTTTGACCAGAATACTTGCCCTGGGTGTAAGTATTCTGACGGCACATACCACTCTTCGCGGTGATAACCGTTGCCATCATCTTGATTGTAATCATCATAAAATATTAATTCGCCACGTTTGTCGCGGCTCCAAAAATAGCTGTTGCGCTCCTTTGTGGAATCAAAGCGAAAAGGCTCGGGCCAGACGCCGCCGCCAATGACCAGCGAGCTAGACTCCGTATTATTAATTAATTGTATCAAAGTACTTCTTAGTAATGCCTCGTCTTCATGAGTATTTACCGCGACCGATGCCATCGCATTAGCCAGTGTGGCTGCAATCTTCGTGCTATCGGATAAGCCAGTCATTACCCGTTGTTGTGAATGGCTTAATTTTTCGTAGGCTGTGTGTCTAGTGATCTCCTCACTCAACACATTCATTGTGATGGTCGTTACTCCGATAATTGATATCGCCAGCAATACAAAAAACGCCAAGGCCTTAACTCGTAAGCGTTGATACCACTTTATGCGAAATTCATAGGAGTAGGGCAAGAGTAACGTCTCTGTAAGAGTGGTTTTTTATCAATAGCGATTATGGCTTAATAATAGTCAAACTTTACTCGTTTCGCCTGCCGAAGTGTTTTTTTACTTAGAAATTGTTGGTTATGGCTAAGAGGGCGGTGGTTACTGGTAGTCATGCTGATGAAATTGCACAGGCTGTAATAAAAGCAATGGCGAACCAAAAACCAACGACTTAGCCGCCTATAATTTTTAGCGTTTTATTGCCTGTAATACTCAAGTTACCCGATGCCGCTTTTTCTATGTGTTTGCTCCACCATGTCATCGTGGGCTTGCGGCGTTTCATATAGTCGGAGCGGTTGTAGGCGTTACGCACTTCGTTGTCGTCAGTGTGAGCCAATGCCGCTTCGATAATATCACCATCAAAGCCTTGTTCGTTTAGGGTGGTGCTGGCCAGTACCCGTATGCCGTGTGCGACTAATTGTTTTTCAAAGTCCATACGTTTTATGGCTGTTTGTGCATTGATGGTTTTTCTTAGGCTTCTATCCGAAGGGAAAACAAAGTCACTGTATTTACTGCTAATAGAGCGCATCACCTCAAGAATAGATAGGCTTTGTGCTGATAACGGCACGCTGTGTGGCTTTTTCTTTTTCATACGTTCGGCGGGTATATGCCATAGTGCATTTTCAATGTCGATTTCATCCCACCTTGCACCAGCCGCTTCACTAGGTCTTACCACTGTATGTAATTGCCATTCAATAACGCACCGCGTAGTCACCATGATACTGGCAACCGAAAGCGCCTCCATGAGTTCGGGTAGTAATGTGGGTAGATGTCGCTTGACGGGGGTTTGGAAGGCTTTACTAATCCCTGTTACGGGGTTGGCGCTGAGTAACCCTGTATTCACCGCATAAACCATCACCTCATTTAAGCGCTGGCAAAGGCGCTTTACCGTTTCTAGATTACCTTTAGCGGCAATAGGTTTGATTGTATCAATCACTTTAATGGCGGTGATCTTGCGAATGGGTAGTTTGCCAAGGTGGGGGAAAATATGATTGTTAAGTGAGCGCCATGTGTCTAGTGTGTGATTTTCCGATATATTGCCTTTTTTGGTGTCTAGCCATTTTAGTAGTATTGTCATGGTGCTACTAACGTACTACTAAAAAAGAGAGATGTTACTGGATGGTTTAGAACCTTACAGGCTTTTTTAGTCTTTTTCGGGCTCTTCTCCGCTTTTGTGAGGTAAAAAAGATGCCAAGACTCGCGGAATTTGTTGAACTATAAGGCTTCTCACAACTTTATAGGTAACAAGTGCTTGAGCCTTAGCATCTCCAGCCAAATACTGAGCCTTCCTGGCCAGCGTGTCAAACAAGTTCAGCATGATGTAGATCGCCAGCGTCTCACCATAACCTGTACCCGAGATCGTCGTTTTCGAGTGCTTGACCCAACCAATAATAAGCGCGCCAGCATTAACTGCTATCGCCGCAGAACGATTCGTGATCTGCCTCTTTGTGGGTGGGATTGTCATCTGGAAATTGAATTAGTACAGGTGGTATCAAGTACTGGCAGACGATTACTAGAGGCGGCTGACTTTGTTGATAAAGGCAGTCGATACACTGCACGTTTCTGCCGAATGGTCAGCGGCTTATGTCGACACATGAGTATTAGTACCGTGGCCCGGCATTTAAAACTACGGTGGGAAACGGTGAAGAATATGGATAAAGTTTATCTCGAAACCACCTTGCCAGCACTTGATCCGAGCCAGTTGAAAGGCCTCAAATATCTGGGGGTTGATGAAGTGGCGAGAGCCAAAGGACACGACTATATGACGGTGATTTATGACATGGTGTCGGGGCATTTAATTGGGGTAGAAACGGGTCGTACCGCCGCGGTGTTACAAATTTAGAAACGTAAACCTAAAAAAAGCACCCCTAATAATAGGGGTGCTCATCATACAAGTTGCGGTGCTATCGAGTAAGTTATATATCCAGCTTCTTTGTAGCGCGCTTATGCATTTTTTTTACTTGGGCGGTTTTCTTACCATCCGGGAAGTTTTCAAAATAAAACTTCGCACGAGCTTTGACCTGCTTCAAATTTGCCAGTTTGGTATCGGTGCTGCTGGCTTGCTCATATTTATCCCACGCTTCTTTTATAAACTCATATTGCTCCTCTGCCTTTTGCTCAACTACCTTACCTTCCCATTTTTTTTGTAGCGCAACGAGATCGTTGTTTTTTGGGTAGGATTTGAGTGATTTTTCAATTGACCAAACGGCCGTAGTTGCCGCCTCTACTACATCATTGCCGCCGTAATAAGAAATAATACTGGCCAATGGCTGTGAGAAGACAGCGCTATACAGCGCGTTATTACCCCAAGACACCGACGCAATTACGATACTACTATGAGGAACATCCTCTTCAAATTTAACTGAATATTGTTCTTCACTCAGTTTTTTATATATCGGGGTCAGTGACGTTCTTGCGCCTGGGTTGATGATGGGGCGCATATCAAAAGCCATTGCATCGATATTGATTTCAGGGCGATAGACAATCATATCTAGGCCGCCTGGAGCGCGCTTGATAACGGGCAGCTCACTCAGGTACTCAAAGTCGACTCGCAGATGCTTATAGGTCTTTGCGCGCTCATATCCAGATTCACTTTTTACATATATTCCATACCCGTCCAGCTTAATGGGCTCAGCCTGTGAGAAGGTAGAAAAAAGTAGGAAGGAGGTTAAAAAACTAGTGGCAATGGCTTGAAAAATGACTGTAGTGCTCATGGTGCATTCCTTTTTAATAAAACGATGGGCGATAGATAGACCTGCCCCGATAAATTACCTAGCTGACCAACAACGGGCAACCATAAGCAAGCGAGGGAACTTTAGCAAGCCCGACTTCGCCAAAATGTGACCAACAAGCCATTAATTATTTTATTCATTTTCAAAATATCGGCTCTTTTATAGCCTCTACAGGATCTTTATCACGACGCTGTTGTTTTTTTACGCTTTAAGCAACTTGTACTTGATTAATTCTTCGTGGGAACGCCAATGTGGTTGACATGAGAGATTGTTACGGTTTTTCGGAAACTACTCAAACAGTAATCGTATTTTTCTCAGCACCTGCATATCCAATAAATACGTCACATCGATCAGTATATACAGCCGCGGATTCAACACGCTAGTGCAATCGGTGGGTTGATGCCAAACAATACTTGATTGGGGGCTTTAAAGTCCAAGCATTTTCTTGGGCGATTATTCAATTTGTCCATAATGTTCTGGACATTCTTTGATGTCATATCGTCGAAGTTAGATCCTTTCGGAGCATACTGACGAATCAAACCATTGGTATTTTCATTCAGCCCACGCATCCAAGTATCGCATCCTTAACAGCATCTGCCGTCTTATTGGGAGCCAGAGCTATCGCCCTAAATATCGCAGTTGAATCTACTGCGGCTGTCTAAAGCACAGAACCTAAAGCGTTTTTCACTTCATATTCCGCACCTTAGTCACCCTCGCTACAATTTAACTGCGGTATTTAGGATCACAGTGAAACGAGTTTTCCTCTCAACCGCTGTCATGAGTACCGATCCACCCAAGCGACCAATGATCAAGTCTGATGTGGTCTAATAAATTCGTACCAAATGACAGGTGGTAAACTCCACCCATCAAAAGGTATAAATGAAAATGAAAAAGCCCAGTTTCACAACAGAATTTAAAGTAGAATCCGCCAATTTAGTGATCAACCAAGGTTATTCTATTAACGAAGCCTGCCAGGCAGTAGGCGTCAGCGAAAGCGCCATGCGCCGGTGGGTCATGCAACTAAAAGAGGAGCAGCGTGGATTTACCCCAA
>JBLHVX010000042.1:0-12581 GCA_047628835.1 Granulosicoccus sp. | reverse complement strand
CTGCTCCCAGAACCAGATATTAATCGTGGTTATTTTAATTTTAACGACCGCTATTTTATTATCTTAAAATAAAGAGCGCTACCTGTTCTTGTTTCTTTGGGGAAAATACGCGGTAATGCTTTCGCCAGTTATTGGTAAAAGTCAGCTATATGCAATTACTTACTGTCACTTACGAAAAAATGATGCCTGAGCGCAATAAAAATATAGCTTGTAGTGATATAACGAAAAAAAAACAATTTGAACTCATAAATATCAAAAAATTAGGCCGGCCTCTTGAATTTTGCGCCTCATTTTCAGCATATTACGATAGCCCCTTATATATCTCAAGAAATTGCTGACTCAACTTATGCTTTGGATCAAGAAATATCAATGGTTTCTTCAGCATGTGGGATTCTTTCATTTTCACCGAACTCGAAATGTAAGGCTCTATAATAGGTAGTTGCGCTTTTTTTAATTCGTCTACTGCTGCCTGTGGAACTTTTGCCCTAGCAATAAATTGATTAATCACCACGCCTTCAATCTCTAAGGCTTCGTTGTGATCTTCTTTTACCTCTTCCAGTGACACCAATAAGTCCAGTAAAGCATCTCTGGAGAAAGCATCACAATCAAAAGGAATCAAACACCGATCAGCGGCGATCAGCGCAGACAAGCTATAAAAATTTAACGCCGGCGGCGTATCAATAAAAATATTTTCATAGGTATCCGATAGAGAAGATAAAAACTCTTTTAATTTATATATTTTATGCCGCGACTCCAGCTTTTGCTCTAAATCAGCTAAGCTTGCAGATGCAGAAATAAGCGATAAGTTTTCAAACGGTGTTTTTCGTACAAATTCGTTAGCCGACAGATCGCGATATTTATAGCTCAACGTCGACTCAAAAAACTCCGCCATTCCCACCACATCATCTTTACCATCGTGCCCGAGATATGAAGTTGAATTCGCTTGCGAATCCAAATCCACCAGCAGAGTAGCTTGCCCTAAACTCGCAGCCACTGCAGCTAAATTACAGGCAATAGATGATTTACCCACACCACCTTTACGATTAAAAACAACTCTGATCATTGGTTCACTTTTCCATATTAAATGCTTACACACACCAGCCTGTAAACCTTTAGTTTTTACGATTATTATCTAGAAGATTGTTGTTACACAAGCTCTTAGCTTTCTTTTTCAAACCGACCTACTTCAAGATTTTTCTTTACGTTGTCGTGTTGAAAAACTTGCCCGCACATTGCAATATAAATATCCGAAGGCAATAGCTGTACTGCAGCACAAGCAAAGCCTAGATTAAAAGGTGCATCGGTCACACGCATACGTGCTGGCTGCATAGCGCCGACTAATACGACAGTTTTACCATTAATACCGTGCGCCGCTAATGCTTTCGCTGTGCTGCTCATACTGTCTGTGCCATGGGTAATAATAATATGCTGTGTATCAGATGATTTAACACGCTCACATAATAACTGGCGGTCTTCATCGGTAATTTCTAAGCTATCTTTGCGCAACAAAGATTCAACGGTATAGTCGATGGTTACATTACCTTCTTTTAAAATCGGTTCTACTTGTGACTCGCCAATATGAAATTTACTGTTAGCGTCAAAATACACTTTGTCAAAAGTACCACCCGTGGTAAATATAGTAATCATTTCTTAACTCTCTCTCTCTTCACTTTTTTAATATAACGAATCTATAACCATAGACTCGTTATATTAAATAATCACCTAGTCAGCACAATATACTTTCGCATCTCTAGGGGTATAAATCCCAATAGTTACTGCCCCTAGCAAACCATTAATAAATGTGTGCTGAGCTTCAACCTTGACAACTTTTTCTGCGCCACCACATACTGCTGCCGCATCAAGCACTTTCGCTTGACCTAGGCCAGAAATAAAGAAAGTGTGTGACTTTTGAATAGTCGGCACGTCACCTTCAGAACCATTAATGTTAAATGTTTGTGAAGCACACCCTGTCATTACCAATACAGCAATTAATAAGTATAATTTTTTCATTGTTATTCATCCTTAGGCGACTCAGTAAAGAAGAGTAAAATGTAGAGTCATAAATTTTACTCTTGAAATATGTTCTAGCTAACTTTATTTGCCATCCAGTGCTGAATATCTAGCATAATTTCTTTGGTGTTTTTGTCATCAACATTAATAGCACTACCAATATGAACGATCACTTTACCTGGCTTTTTCAGTATTTTTTTATTCGTCCAATACTCACCTGCATTATGCCACACCATCACAATAGGCACGCCTGCCGACTTAGCGATATCTGCGCCGCTGCGAGCAAAGCTTCCCAGTTTGTTAACCGGTTGGCGTGTGCCTTCAGGAAAAATCAATATACTCTGCCCTTCACATAAACGCTCAACGCCGACTTTCTTGATTTGTTTCAGCGCCTGCATAGGGCTGGAACGATCAATCGCAATAGGGCGTAAAATTCGCATCCCCCAACCAAAAAATGGAATACGTAGTAGCTCTCGTTTTAACACGGTTGTTAAGGGGTAAAAGTGTAACTGTAAAAAAATAGTTTCCCATGGGCTTTGATGATTAACCACCACGACACAGGGGCGTGGAATAGAGTTTAAATCGCCATTGATTTCATAGTGAATACCGCAACAAATACGCAACCACAACAATACAAAACGATTCCATAATAATACTACTGGTGCAGCTACTTTTATGGGTAGAAGTAATAAAGGCAGGCTAATAAGACCCACAACAAACAAGCTAACACTATAGCCCATATAAAAAATAATACTGCGAATATAATTAATAAAGCAACACAAAGAGTTCATAGATCAGCCAGAAAAAATTGAAAAACTAAGCCCTTAACAAGGCTATATTATAACGCTAATGATAAAACACGAGCTTGCAACGACTCGCCAATAGAACATAGCACTGGCTGACAGCCTCTTTCGATAGCTACAGCGGCCTCTTCTTCGTTATCACAAAAATAAAATGCATCGCGAATATCGCAATCTAATTCCATTTCTATCACATCCAATAAGCCTGTCGCGGGTGGTCGACAATAACAGTGGTCTTCTTTACTATGCGGACAATAAAATACACCTTCTATTTCACCCCCTCTAGTTTCAACGCGATCTATAATCGTTGCGTGCATCGCTTCCATTTCATCAAGATCGAGCAAGCCCTTACTCAAACCCGGCTGAAACGTCACGATGATAACCGTGAAACCTTTTTTTGATAGCGCAGCAAGCGTGTCAACGCTGCCATCAATAAAGCTTAATTGTGAGCGTTGATTAACCCCGCCCGATATACGTTCGTTGATAACACCATCGCGACTAATAAAAATGGGCTTCATGTTACTTCTTACTGACCGCTAGGCACGACACATCCGCCACTTCAAAAAACAATCCACGCAGTTGTTGCAACAATGCTAGGCGATTATTTTTTAAGAATTCATCATCAGCCATGACCATCACTTGATCAAAAAATGTATCCACCACTTCTCGTAGTGAAGCTAATGCAGTTAAAGCCTCTTTGTATTGTCGATTAACAAATAATGGATCAACTATTTTTTTCTGCTCTACAATCGCCGCGTATAAGGCTTTTTCTGCATTTTCTTGTAACACATCAACGTTAACCGATTCGGGGACGACATCGGCTTTTGCTAAAATGTTTGCCACGCGTTTATTCGCCGCCGCCAAAGCTTCGGCTTCGGGTAATTGACGGAAAAAATTAACCGCCTGCACGCGCTGATCAATGTCTAATGGTTGCGATAATTGCTTGGCGCTGACGGCCTGAAAAACTGTTGCCGGAATAGATTGCTCTTCATACCATGCGCGGAAACGATCAAGCATATAAGCTAATACTTGCTCAATAACCGCTTCACCTTCAGGCAAATTATTATGTTGTTGATACGCTAAGGTTAATAGTTGGCGCAAATCAACATTCCGTTGCTGCTCCACCAATAAACGTAGAACCGCAACACTGGCGCGACGTAAAGCAAACGGGTCTTTTGAACCGGTTGGTTGTGCACCAATGCCAAAAATACCCACTAAGGTATCGAGTCGATCCGCTAATGCGACAACCGCACTCACATCATTACTAGGCAACACATCACCTGCAAAACGCGGCATGTAATGCTCGTTCATAGCCAGAGCTACGTCGCTTGCTTCACCGTCATGGCAGGCATAATGATAACCTGCAATACCTTGCATATCGGCAAATTCATAAACCATTTCACTAACAAGATCGCACTTAGATAATTCACCCGCTCGCACCGCCGCATCAACATCTACCGCTAATTGCTCCGCTATAGCGCGAGAAAGATTAGCTATGCGTAGGGTTTTTTCGTATACCGTACCCAGTTTGGCTTGGAAAACCACTCGCTTTAATTGCTCTCGCTTACTTGCTAATGTGGTTTTTTTATCCGTCTCAAAAAAGAATGCTGCGTCGGATAAACGTGGACGAATCACTCGTTCGTTACCATCAATCACTTGTGCAGGGTCAGTACTTTCGATATTGGATACAGTAATAAAGTACGGTAATAATTTGCCATCGCTATCCACCACATGAAAATATTTTTGGTGCTCTTTCATCGACAAGATTAGCGCTTCGGAAGGTACCGCTAAAAAACGCTCTTCGAAACGGCCCGTTAACGCAACAGGCCATTCGACTAGCCCTGTTACTTCGTCAAGCAAACTATTATCAATCACTGCAACGCCGCCAATTTTTTTAGCTTCGGCGTTCACTTGTTGTTCTATTAGCTGCTTACGTTGAGCAAAGCCTGGCACGATGTACGCCGTGCTTTGTAATTTTTCAGCGTATTCGTTGGCAGACGCGATCTCAAGCACTTGGTTGTAGTGAAAGCGATGGCCGCGTGTTTCACGATTAGCTTGTAAACCTAATACGCTTGCATCGACAACGTCGTTACCAAACAACATCACTAACCAATGCACTGGCCGTACAAATTCAGTACGGCTAGCACCCCAACGCATACGTTTAGCAATAGGTAGCTTAGCAAGGCTATTGCTAACAATGCCCTCTAATAATGTAGCCGTTTCTACGCCACCCGCTTGCGTACGATAAATCAACTTATCTATTTTGCCATCGTTTGCAGTCGCTAAATCATTAATGACGATACCATTTTTTGCGGCGAACGCTTCTGCGGCTTTACTTGGTTTA
The DNA here is from genome assembly GCA_047628835.1 of Granulosicoccus sp. Classification (GTDB taxonomy): domain Bacteria; phylum Pseudomonadota; class Gammaproteobacteria; order Pseudomonadales; family Cellvibrionaceae; genus Endobugula. Next base: position 7,427 of record JBLHVX010000042.1, on the reverse strand, counting down.
CCTTCTGCATCAAAAGCTACTTTGACCGGCGGCCCCCAAATTTCCACATCGTTTACGGGGGTGCTTGCAGCAAGATCGCGTACCACAACTGCCAACCGGCGTGGCGTGGCGTACGGAGTGACTTCACCAAAGGCAAGACCTTCCGCCGTTAAACCGGTTTTAATCCCGGCGGTAAATGCGGTAGATAATTTCAATAGGGCTTTCGGTGGCAATTCTTCTGTGCCTAATTCAACAAGAAAATCTTGGCTCATGATTTATCTCCTGTTGTTTTTTTCTTAGGATTTGCTTTTGTCTTGGGGGTTGCTGCTGTTTTTGCGTCAAGAAGTGCTTGTTGACGCAGTGACTCTTCAGCTAACGGAAATCCCAATTCTTTACGGGCGTCGTAATAGGCTTGCGCTACTGCGCGAGCAAGACTGCGCACACGTAAAATGAAGCGCTGGCGCTCTGTCACCGAAATAGCATGACGCGCATCTAATAAGTTAAATACGTGTGAGGCTTTCATCACCATTTCGTAAGCAGGTAATGGTAACTTCTGTTCGATCAAATACTGGCTATCGCGCTCATAGTTATCAAAGTTATGAAATAGTGAATCTACGTCTGCATGCTCAAAATTGTATGTCGACATTTCGACTTCGTTTTGATGGAATACATCTCCGTAGGTGATGGCATTGCCGTCTGCATTTTTCGTCCAAACCAAATCGTAGATCGAATCAACACCCTGCAAGTACATCGCAATACGTTCTAGACCATAGGTAATTTCACCCGTCACCGGAAAGCATTCTAAACCGCCTACTTGCTGGAAATAAGTAAATTGCGTCACTTCCATACCGTTAAGCCATAATTCCCAACCAAGACCCCACGCACCTAGCGTGGGCGACTCCCAATTATCTTCCACAAAGCGAACATCGTGCACCAAGGTATCAATCCCTATGTAACGCAACGACTCTAAATAGAGGTCTTGAATATTAAAGGGTGATGGTTTTAGTACCACCTGAAATTGATAATAGTGCTGTAAGCGGTTAGGGTTTTCGCCATAACGGCCATCGGTGGGTCGACGACAAGGTTGCACATATGCACTGCTCCATGTCTCGGGCCCAATAGCGCGTAGAAATGTCGCTGGATGGAAGGTGCCTGCACCTACCTCCATATCTAATGGCTGCAGAATCACACAACCTTTTTCAGCCCAGAATTGCTGCAATGCCAAGATCAAGCCTTGAAATGTTTTTACGTCGGGAGTCGACACACGAAGCCTCTTTTAATTGGAAAAATAGAAAAGCAGGGATTATAACGAGGTCTGGCATGTATTGGTATGGGTTTCATATTGGGCAGCAATAAAGGCGCAATATCGAAAGATGTGCGCGAAGTGAGCAAACACTACACTAGAAGCCTGCGGACTTAGTGGATCGTAGTGAGGCAGTAAGAGATCGATGGCATTTTTTCGATCATTTAAGGCGAATAGTGAGCCTACTCAACGAAAATGATCGGTAAAAGGCACCTATTTCTTGCTGACGCAGTAGATTTTTCCTAAGCCCGACAGGCTCCTAGGTGCGTATAAAGAGGCTAAGAGTGTTTTAGGGCAGGCTAAAATTTTAGCCATTAACGATAGACGAGACTCATTATTACCGTTACTCTTCTTCCCAACATATTATTATCAGCACAGTTATTAGCAGCACTCTAATACATAGACATTACATGCATGTACTTTACATGCTGTACATCACTCGATAGGAACATCATCATGGAATACAATCTTTTAAACTTCATCACTAGCCCCCTAGTCTGGGCAGCCATTATTGTACTATTTACTATTAAAAAATCGATTTACTTTGTCCCGCAAAACCGTGGCTTTGTTGTTTACACTATGGGGAAATACAGTGGAACATTGTCGGCCGGGCTCAATTTTATCATCCCTTTCGTGCAGGTCATCGCAGCTGATCGCAATTTAAAAGAGCAGTCTTTAGATATTGTTTCGCAATCAGCGATCACCAAAGACAATATCACCCTTAACATTGACGGTATTTTATTTATGAAGGTCGTTGATGCTGCCGCTGCAACTAACAATATTACCGACTATAAATTATCCGTCACCCAGCTCGCAATGACCACTATGCGTAATGCTATTGGCTCACTAGAATTAGATGATTGCTTTCAAAACCGTGATGCCATTAATGCGAAGATTTTAACCGCCATGACCGAAGCCACACAACCTTGGGGCGTGATGGTCACGCGATACGAAATTAAAGATATCGATCCGCCACAAACTATTCGCGAAGACATGGAAAAACAAATGACTGCAGAGCGCGAAAAACGCTCTGTAATCTTAACTGCCGAGGGTGTTAAAATTTCTGCCATTACCGAAGCAGAAGGCTTAAAGCAAGCACGAGTACTAGACGCTGAAGCAGCCAAGGCAGAACAAGTGCTGGCCGCTGAAGCCTCAAAGGAATCTCAGATTTTAGAAGCACAGGGTAAATCAGCTGCTATTTCTTTGGTTGCCGATGCCGATGCCCGCGCATTAGAAACCATTGGTAAAGCTGCCGCCACTAGCGAAGGCGCTAAAGCCGTTACACTGACCTTGGCACAAGGTGCTATTGCAGCACATAAAGCGATTGCAGGCGAAAGCACTGTAGTATTAAGCGACGGCAAAACCGGCGACAACATCTCGAACACTGTTGCACAGGCGATTGCCGTTTCAAGCACATTAAACGCGGTATAGGGCATATAGACACTTAACGATATAAGTGTCTCGCATAATAAACAGCACAGGATAACAAGATGGATATTATTACCTACTTTTCAGAAAATCATGCCAGCCTGTTATTCTTGCTGGCTGGCATTGCGTTTGTCATTGAGCTTACGGTGATGGGATTAAGCGGCTTAGTGTTATTTTTTGCTATTGGCTGTTTTATTACCGGCATACTGACTTACACCGGCGTATTAAATAGCTGGGAAGCCGAGGTGTTTAGCGTCGGTTTATTAAGCTGCATTGCTGCTCTTGTGTTATGGAAACCGCTAAAACGCTTTCAATCAAAAGCGATTCCAACAGACGATAGCAGTGATATGACGGGACGACACGTCGTTTGCGCTGAAGCCATTACTGCCGCCAATGGTGCTATCCGCCATTCGGGAATTAATTGGCCTGCACGCCTAGACCCATCTAGTGAGCTAGATGAGATCAGTAAAGATGGCCAATGTGTGATTGTAAAGGTTGATGGCAATGTGATGCTGGTGAAAAGCCCATAAAGCCTGATGGAAACGAAATCAACACCATTAAAATGCATCACCCTCGCATAAACTGCGTATTAATACTGAGAACCGTGTAAATGGAGGTTTGAGGTCATGCTCTCGCATATAGTTTGCTTGAGTAAAATAGGCATCTTTTTCTAGTGCTTGACCACAGGATACCTTCGCATGATGCTCGTGGACGTTCTGCAGAAAGTGTACCAGCTCGTGCACTAAAACAGATCGTCCATATTCTGTTCCTATATCTACTTTTTCACCCAGATATATCGTATTTTTATCAGCGGCATAAATAGCTTCTAAACCAGAAGCGAGCGACTGATAAGCCTCTTCTGAAAGAAAGCCTTGCATGTTTCCCTCGCTACCCACATACAAATGCGCTAACTCTCTCTGGGAAACCTGCTCTACTTTAGGTAATCCCATGCTTGGCTCATAAGCAAATGTTGTATTTTGGCTAATCCATAATAGTAATACGACTAATAACGACTCCATTGCAATACTCCCACATTGTTTAGCGACTAAAAAAAAAGCAAAAATCGCGCTAAAAGTGTTGCTTTTTTCAGTGATTTATACAGTGGCCATCGGCGAACAAGGGGGAATCTTTAGAAAGAACTCACTATGCATGGATAGCGAGGTCAAATATGTAGGTCAATAAAGAGGAAAGTAAGGACATAAGCTAGGCTCCTAGGAAAATAGCTAACTGCGCCAAAAAGCTGGCGTCAATAATACCAACAAGGTGAAAATTTCTAGCCGGCCAAGCAACATCGCAAAACATAAAATCCACTTTGCCGCATCGTTAATACCACCATAATGTGCAGCAACATCGCCCATGCCTGGGCCAAGGTTATTAATGGCTGAGCCAACGGCAGAAAAAGCAGTAATGAAATCTAAACCTGTTGCTAGCAATAATAAACACATCACCATAAAGCTAATGACATAAACAGCAAAAAAGCCCCATATAGCTTCTACGACACGATCAGGTACCGGTTGGCTACCTACCTTAATAAGAATGACTGCATTAGGGTGAATCAAACGGTGAATCTCTCGAACACCCTGTTTGCATATCAGTAACACCCGCATCACTTTTATACCGCCCGCTGTAGAACCACCACAGCCACCCATAAAGGCAAACATAAATAACATAAAGGGCAAAAATGTCGGCCATTGACTATAATCAGCAACGCCAAAACCGGTTGTGGTTAAAATAGAAATCAACTCAAACGAGCCGTTGAGTAAACTGCCAGAAAAACCGTAAACCGATGTGAAATATAAATAGCTAACAGTGATGGCGGCTCCTATTAATATGCAGAATAGATAAAACCTTACTTCAGGGTCAGCGAAATATTGTTTGATGCTAAATGAACGCCATGCAATAAAATGCAATGCAAAGTTAATCCCCGATAACACCATAAATATCATGGCAATAATTAAAATAGCTGGGCTATCGAAAAACGCCATACTACTATCGTGAGTCGAAAAACCGCCAATAGCGACTGTAGAAAAAGCATGGCCAACGGCATCAAACGGGGTCATCCCTGCAAGCCAATAACTCACACCACAAACAACCGTTAACCCCAAATAAATAATAAATAGTGCCTTAGCGGTTTGAGCGATTCTAGGGGTGAGTTTTGAATCTTTTACTGGACCAGGTGTTTCTGCGCGATACAACTGCATACCACCAATACCCAACATAGGTAAAATGGCTACCGCAATCACAACCAAACCAATGCCGCCTAACCATTGCAATTGTTGCCGATAATATAAAATTGATTTTGGCAATATATCGAGCCCGGTGATCACCGTTGCTCCCGTGGTGGTTAAACCGGATAAAGATTCAAATACCGCATCCACAACACTTAATGATGTACTTTCTGCCAAAATAAATGGCAGTGCACCCGCTAACCCTAACACCGCCCAGAATAACGCAGTCACAATAAAGCCATCACGGGTACGCAAGTCTTGCCTGTGATTATGGACAGGAACCCAAACCGCTGCACCAATCAGAAAGATAACAAAGAAAGAATAAATAAATGCAGACAACGCAGTGTCGTGATAAAGCAATGACACAATAACTGGCGGGATCAAAGTAATGCTGAATAGCATTAACAATAAACCTAATATACGAAAGACAATCGCGAAGCGCATGGGTGGAAACCTTTTAGAAAAACGAAAAGCCTACTTGGAATAGTTTTTCAACTTGTTTGGTATAGCGCTTATCAACTAGGAAGACAATAATGTGATCGCCGTTTTCAATAACCGTATTGTCGTGTGCAATTAATACAAGATTTTCTTTTTTCCCTTCTCGATAAATTGCACCGATGGTAGCGCCTTCGGGTAAATCCACTTCCTCGATTCGCTTACCCACTACTTTTGAGCTTTTCTCATCTCCGTGAGCAATCACTTCAATGGCCTCTGCCGCACCGCGACGCAGAGAATGCACATTCACCATATCGCCTCTACGCACGTGAGATAATAAACTCCCCACCGTCGCTTGTTGTGGTGAAATAGCAATGTCAATTTCGCCGCCTTGTATCAGGTCAACATAAGCGGGGTTATTAATTAAGGTCATTACTTTTCTTGCGCCTAATCGCTTAGCTAATAACGATGCCATAATGTTAGCTTCATCGTCATTAGTTAAGGCCAAAAAAACATCGGTTTCTTCAATATTTTCTTCTAATAATAAATCTTGATCTGATGCACTACCTTGCAAAACAATGGCGTACTTAAGACTTTCACTTAATGCACGACAGCGTTCTGGCGATAGCTCTACAATTTTAACGGAGTAGCGACTTTCTATTTTTGTCGCTAAACGCAATCCAATGTTGCCGCCGCCGGCAATCATAATACGCTTATAGGGTTTATCTAACCGACGCAACTCACTCATCACAGTGCGAATATCTTTACGTGCCGCAATAAAAAAGACCTCGTCATCGGCCTCAATCACGGTTGAACCTTCAGGCATAATCGCACTGCCACGCCGGTAAATAGCCGCGACTCGCGTATCTACAGTAGGAATATGCTGACGTAAAAAACGTAGCTCTTGCCCGACTAACGGCCCGCCATGATAGGCCTTAACGGCCACTAATCGAATCGCGCCATCAGCGAAATCCAACACTTGTAATGCGCCAGGGTGCTCGACTAAACGAAACACATAATCAGACACTAGTCGCTCTGGACTAATAATCACGTCAACGGGTGAATGTTCATTTTGGAATAATTTGTCTTTATTAAAAGAATAGGCAGAAGAGCGAATACGGGCGATTTTTGTTGGCGTGCGATAGAGACTATACGCGATTTGGCAAGCCACCATATTCACTTCGTCGTTCACCGTTACGGCTATTAATAAGTCCGCATCTTTAATATCTGCCTGCTCTAACACATGGGGATAAGACGCGTGACCACAGACCACACCAATATCTAAGCGATCACGCAATTCACGCAAGCGTTCCATAGAGTGATCGACCACTACAATATCATTTTTTTCTCCAGCCAAATGTTCCGCAATAGTCGCGCCTACCTGACCAGCACCGAGAATAACTATTTTCATTCTGAGTTTGTGCTCTTTATTATGATGATTTACTGCATGCGCCTTCTGACAATATTAGTCCAAATATACCTACTCATTTATTCTTATTATAGTGCCTTTATTAAACGCGCGTAGTAAAATCCATCGTGTCCATTTATTTGTGGTAGCAGTTGACGACCATAAGGTTGCACCATCCCCCAGTCAGCTTCAATCACATCATGTTTCGCATTGCTGTGATTCGCTATAAAGTGCCCAATAACGTCGGTGTTTTCTTGAGGCAAGACAGAGCACGTAGCATAAACTAGTATACCTCCATCCGCGAGTAACGGCCAAAGTGCATTAAGTAACTGTAATTGTAACTCTGCGGCGGCATTAATATCTTTCGCGTGACGTAATAGTTTGATGTCTGGATGGCGGCGAATAACACCTGTAGCAGAGCATGGCGCATCCAGTAAGATACGATCAAATAACTGTCCATCCCACCAATCATTAGGCCGTGTACCATCCCCACATATAATCTGCGCATCCACTTGCACACGTTGTATATTCTCTTCCACCCGCGCTAAACGACGCTGCTCTAAATCCACTCCTATTAAAGCAGTTAGATTAGGTTGCTGCTCTCCAATGTGGCACGTTTTTCCGCCCGGGGCACAACATGCGTCGA
>JBLHVX010000041.1:0-12723 GCA_047628835.1 Granulosicoccus sp. | reverse complement strand
TCCATGTTGCCCGTGCGCTCGCCATTGCCCATTAATGTGCCTTCAATACGATCAGCTCCGGCCATTAAACCAAGCTCTGCCGCCGCCACACCACAACCTCGATCGTTATGCGTATGTAGGCTAACCAGAATCGAATCTCTAGAATTAATTTGATCACAGAATGTTTCTATTTGATCAGCAAAAACATTCGGTGTACTGCATTCGACGGTTGCGGGTAAGTTAAAAATGGCTTTGTTTTCTGGGGTCGGTTGCCACACATCGATGACGGCATTACAAACCTCAATTGAAAAATCGATTTCAGTACTGGAAAAACTTTCAGGTGAATATTCAAATGACCATTTTGTCTCTGGATGTTGGTTCGCATGATCTAGTACTAGTTGCGCACCGTTGCGAGCAATATCAACGATCCCGGCTTTATCTACATTGAATACTTTCTTGCGTTGCACTGGCGATGTGGAATTATATACATGCACAATCGCTTGCTTGGCACCTTTTAATGCCTCGTAAGTACGCTCTATCAATGCACCCCGTGCTTGCGTTAATGCTTGGATACTTACATCATCGGGAATTTGATTTTCTTCGATTAACCAACGACAAAAATCAAAGTCGGGTTGTGACGCTGATGGAAAACCGATTTCAATTTGTTTAAACCCTAGTTTCACCAGTAATGCCCACATACGCTGTTTTTGAGACACATTCATTGGTTCAATTAACGCTTGGTTACCATCACGTAAATCCACAGCACACCATAGTGGTGCTACTTTAATTGTCTCCGAAGGCCAGCGGCGATCTGTTTTATTAATAGCAGGGAACGGACGGTACTTCTTATGATTAAATTGTGTGTGACCGAACTGGATGTTATCTGATTGGCTCATGGTTAACCTGTATATCGTTGATAGTGCTTGGTAATAAGCGAGTTTATATCGGTAAATATATATGTTCATGCGAATACCTGTGGAAAGTACTCAAGCAGATCAGCTGCTTGAGTATGCTCCTATCTATTACAGGGTAGGTAATAGAAAGAAAGTACCTTATGAGTGCTCTCTTCACTGTCGCTTTGGTAAAGCGGTTTGTGGGTATTTATTCGCATGGTGCTAAATAGCCTATATATTATAGTAATAGACGACTAGTGATGTATTGCTAATATTGTATATATTTTGCTTTTTTAGCAATAGTTCACTACTATTTGTTTTTATATTAGTGTTTTTTACCCTATTTTAGTCTGATGTTGGTTTGGTGTTAGTTTGGTGTTAACTTTTTAGGTCGCTTGTAATGATTAAACTAGATAGAACAGATCGGCGAATATTAGCTGAAATACAGCGCCACGGTAATATCAGCAACTTAGAGTTAGCGGATAAAATTGGTTTGTCGCCCTCACCATGTTCTCGTCGTGTGAAAGCATTAGTTGATTCAGGAGTGATTGGTCAAACAGTGACATTACTTAATGCGAAAGCCCTAGGTTTACGATTAATGGCCTTAATTAGCATCAGTATGGATCGTCATACACCAGAACGCTTTAATGCATTTGAGGATGCAGTGAGAAGTTATCCTGAAGTGCTAGAGTGTTTATTGATTACTGGTTCTACAGCGGACTACCAACTTAAAGTGATAGTGCAAGATATGGAAACGTATCAACACTTTTTGTTGGGTAAGTTAACTCGGCTAGAAGGTGTCACGGGAGTTCACTCCAGCTTTGTTATGCGTGATATCGTTAATACCACATCGCTACCATTAGAGACTATTTCAAATGAGTAACACATTATTGCCTGCCCTTACCGATAATGACCACATTGTCTTTTTACATAAGCAGCAGTTGTTTTATCAAGAAGATATTCTTAGTGGTTTGTTATTAGTTAAAAATTTATCAGTGGCTTTCACCTCGTTATTAACGGGGCAGAACCTTATTGAGATCGGGGAATATGAAGGTGGGCAATGTTATGTTGTCGATATCGAACATATCATTAATCCAGAGTCTTTGGTTAATTTTCGTTCCTTAATGAGCAGTTTTTCTGACGCGAAAAACCAAGTCATTAACCGAGCACTGCAATTAACGACATGGCGTAAACAGCATCAATATTGTGGGCAGTGTGGAGAACCAACACAGGATCATAATGATGAAAACGCATTGCATTGCGAACCGTGTCGGTTGTTTTATTATCCAAGAATATCACCCTGTATGATGTGTTTAATCGTCAATGGCGATTATTGTTTGTTAGCACAGCATGACAAACATCGTGGTGGTTATTATTCGACCCTAGCGGGTTTTGTTGAAGCTGGAGAAACCGTTGAGCAAACAGTTCATCGAGAAGTGCAAGAAGAGGTTGGCCTTAATGTGGGAGAATTACAATACTTTTCCAGCCAAGCATGGCCTTTTCCTCATCAATTAATGATTGGCTACTTTGCACAATATCAATCTGGTGATATCAACATAGATGATGATGAAATTGTCGATGCGCAATGGTTTCACTACAGTGAGTTACCTGAAATCCCGCCTGCGGATAGCTTGTCTGGAATGATGATAGAGGCATTTGCCACACAAAGAAAACTTTGTGCAGCGGCAGAGTAACAATATCTCCCTTTATAGCCGATAAGTTATTAGCTATAAAACGTATTGTTGTTAAACACATGTTTTTCTAGGTTTTTTTCCGCTTTGTAATATATCCCATGCTGTTCTTCATAAGTATTAAGTTTTGCTACGATATGTTCGGTGCCGATATTATCCATATAACGAAATGGCCCGCCTAAAAAGGGTGGAAAACCAATGCCAAAAATAGCCCCAATGTCTCCGTCTCTAGGTGACTGAATAATATTTTCTGCTAAGCAGTAAGCGGCTTCGTTTAACATGGGGTAGAGGCAGCGTTCTACAATCGTTTCTTCATCCATGTCGATCTTCTTATGGATGTTTAATTCCTTATATAGGCTAGGGTCTATCGAGTTTTTTGGTTTTCTGCTGTAATCGTAAAACCCTTTTTTGACTTTTTTGCCAAGGCGCCCGTTAGCGATTAAGGTCTCTTGTATGCCGCAGCTTTGCATGCGCTCGCCAAATGCTTTTTCTAATATCGGTTGTATCTTACTGCCAATATCAATACCGACTTCATCGAGTAATTTGATAGGGCCAACAGGAAAGCCAAAGCGGGTGAGTGCTTGATCGATCTTATCGAAAGCCACACCGTCCATGCCTAATTGCATAGCAGCGTTAATATAAGGTACAAGAATACGATTAACATAAAATCCCGCACCATCGTCTACGACGATGACCGTCTTGCCCTGTTGCCGTCCAAAATTAACGGCAGTGGCAATGGTTTTGTCCGATGTGCCAGCGTGTTTGATGATTTCTAATAAGGGCATTTTTTCGACAGGTGAAAAGTAATGCATGCCAATAATATTTTCGGGTCGTTTTGCTTTCGCCGCGATATTTTTAATGGGGATCGAGGAGGTATTGCTGGCGAATATCGTGTTTGAATTACCGAGAGCTTCGATATCCGCTAGCATATCCTGTTTAACGGTTAAGTCTTCAAATACGGCTTCGATAATGAGGTCGCATTGTGCAAAGCCGGAATAATCGAGTGTGCCAGTAAAACGATTGCCTTTTTGTTTGGCTTGTTCGGCTGATAATATGCGGCGTTTTACTCTGTTTTTATAGTACTTATCAATATGTTGCTGAGCACTTAAAATACCATCGTGACAAATGTCTTTCATCCGGACACTAGCGGTGGTTTTATCTAGTGAAATCGTCGCAATACCTGCGCCCATCAAACCGCCACCTAAAATGCCTAGCGTTGAAATACCTGTTGCCGAAAGAGTGGTAGGCGAGGTCTTGCTGGCTATAAAGCTTTCTTTCTTCAATTCGGTAGTGGCAAAGTAAATGCCCATGAGTTGTTTGGCTTCTGCTGATGCGGTAAGTTCACCAAACTTTTGAGCCTCGTAAGCTAGCGCTTTATTAATAGGTTTATGTAAGCCGTATTTGATCACGTCAAGTATGGCTAATGGTGCTGGATAATTGCCGTAAGTTTTTTTAAGTACTTGTCGTCGTGCGGTATAAATAATGGCATGGCTAATGAAGGGTAGTGTTAATAAATGTTGCTGTAATGAGGATTTCTTACGACAGCTTATTAATGTCAGTGGATTAAAGATGAATTTTCTAGCCACTTTTTTTGCTGCATGTATAAGAATACTTGCGGGTACTACTTCGTCAATCATCCCTAAGCATAATGCCCGTTTGGCATCCAGTTGTTTGCCCGTTAAGATAATGTCTAGCGCGGCAGGTAAGGGGATTAAACGTGAGAGCTTTGTCGTGCCAGTTGCGCCGGGCAATAAGCCTAGCATCACTTCGGGTAAGCCAATTTTTGTTTTGGGGTTGTTGGTGGCAATACGATAATGACAGGCAAGTGACAGCTCATAACCCGCGCCTAAACAAATGCCATCAATAGCTGCAATATAGGGCTTTTTACTGTTAGCGATGGTTTGTAGCATAGTGTGTGCTTGTTGCACTATTGCTGTGCCTTCTTCAGCGGTTTGTGCCTGTTGTAACATCGAGATGTCTGCGCCAGCAATAAAACAATCGGTCTTACCACTCACAAAAATAACCGCTTTAATATTGTTGTTCTTATCAATATCTTCGGCCAACAGAGTAAATTCTTCCATGACTTGTCGATTAAAAATATTCATGGATTCTTGTTGCACATTAATGGTGATGGTGTAAATGCCATCACCATCTAGTTCGGTTGATAAAGCTGTCGAGTTGTTTTTTTTCATTGCAGTTATCTTTGTGTTTTTAAATATTAATTGTAACTACTCAGCTCACAGTAAAAATCGCGCTGAGCTGCGTTAAAAAATGATTATTTACACTTGTAAACTCACATTTTTCGCCTTGCTAAGCACAATTTTGACTGCAATCTGAACAGTTACGGACAGTGCTGAGTAGTTACTATTAATTTTTCGCAGTAAATTCCTATTTATGGCTAGCCATTACTCTGCTTCTAATATCATTGCTGCACCAATGCCGCCTGCAGCACATACAGTTGTTAGGGCAAGACCGCCGCCACGGCGTTTAAGTTCGTGTAGGGTTTGGGTGATAATACGTCCGCCGGTAGCGGCAAAAGGGTGGCCGTAAGCCAGCGACCCGCCTAAGACATTGAACCTGCTCATATCTATTTCTCCCAAGGCTTTTTTACGGTGTAAAAATTCAGCAGCATATTGTTTCGAACCAAAGGCTTTTACGTTGGCTAACGTTTGGGCGGCAAAGGCTTCATGCATATCAATTAAGGTTAAGTCATCTAGTGTCATACGGGCTTTTTTAAGGACTTTAGATGACGCTTGTGTTGGCCCCATCAGCAAATCTTTTTCTACCGTATTAGCGGTGAAGGCATAGTGTTTAATATAGCCAAGAGGCTCATAGCCTAATGCTTTGGCGACGGACTCTTTCATGAGTAATAGCGCGCAAGCACCATCGGTAAGCGGTGTACTATTGGCGGCAGTCACACTCCCGTGCTGACGATCGAAGGCGGGCTTTAAAGAGGACAATTTTTCTAGTGTAGAATCAGCACGAATGTTCTCGTCGCGTAGAAATGCCTGTTTATAAGGTTCTACATAGGCCGAAATAACTTCTGCATCAAGCTTACCTGCTTCCCAGGCTTTATGGGCTAACAGATGTGAGCGTAATGTCAGTTCATCTTGTGCCAGGCGGCTAATGCCAAAATCTTTTGCCATCTGTTCCGCGCTATCGCCCATCCGTAACTGGGTCGTGTATTCAGCAATGGCGGGTGGGTTCGGTAAGAGGTCTTTTAGACGTGTGCCTTTGAATGCTTTCAATTTAGCCCCCAAAGAACGCGCTTTATTGGCTGCGACCAACTTCATGGCAACGTTATCACTAAAACAAATGGGCACAATGCTAGAAGAATCCGCACCACCGGCAATACCAATTTTAATATCGTTAGTTTTAATGCCGTCTACAATCGAAGCGACGGATTGAAAGCTGGTAGCGCAGGCACGAGACACGCTATAAGCATCGCAAGTCACCGGTATATTCGTTCCCAGTACCACTTCGCGTGCAATATTTGGCGCCTTAGGCAACGCGACGACCTGTCCATAAATGAGTCGATCAATGGTAGTCGTATCTATATTGGTTTGTGCGATCAATTCTTTAACCACCATACGACCCAAATCAATCGCATTGATGCGTTTAAAAAAAGTACCTTGCCGGGCAAAAGGCGTGCGTAATCCGGCGACAACGGCAATACGGTCAGGCATGGGATTCTCCTCGTGGGGCGCTGTTTATCAGTATTCTCTCGTTTACAGGTGTTGATATTGCTGCATATGGTCTATTCTTATGAGGTGTTTTTTAAATTAGTATAGAGTATAAATATAAACAACGCATATACACCCTTAGGAGTGACCAATATGACTTTATTTTTCTTATTCGCGGCAATAGCGATTGTGTTTTTTTGCGCGTACTCCCAAGTCCCCTTACTTATGACGGGGCTGATGTTTTCAGCCTTAACGGTTGTTAAGCTGATCACCACAGGCCTAGGTTTTTTTGGGATTGTTCTTATCATTATTTCTGCGGCATTGCTGTTGTTAGCGCAAAAGCCGTTGAGACGACAATTCCTTAGCCGCTCTATCTTCACTTGGTTTCGTAGCGTGTTACCCGATATTTCTCAAACAGAACAAGAAGCAATAGATGCGGGTACGGTGTGGTGGGATGGGGAGCTGTTTAGTGGTAAACCTAACTGGAATAAATTACTGAGTTTACCTAAGCCCAGTTTTACCGAGGAAGAGCAAACTTTTCTAGATGGTCCTGTGATTGAGCTATGCCGGATGATGGATAACTGGAACATCAATCATAATCTAGCCGTTATTCCACCAAAAACACTGCAATTTATTAAAGATAATGGCTTTTTAGGCATGATCATTCCTAAAGAATATGGTGGTCTCGGGTTTTCTGGTATGGCGCAGTCGGAAGTGCTAAGCCGTATCTCGGTGACGGGTGGCTGTATTAGTATTTTTATCGGTGTGCCTAATTCTTTGGGGCCCGGTGAGTTATTAATTAAATATGGTACCGAAGCACAAAAAGATTATTACTTGCCGCGTTTATCTAAAGGCGTGGATGTCCCTTGCTTTGCCTTAACCGGCCCGCTGGCAGGATCAGATGCAACGTCAATGCCTGACACGGGAGTAGTGTGTAAGGGTGAATTTAATGGTGAGGAAGTCGTAGGGATTAAGCTTAATTTTGAAAAACGTTATATCACCCTTGCGCCGGTAGCGTCGGTTGTTGGTTTGGCATTTCAGTTAAGTGACCCTGACCACTTAATGGGCGATAAAGACGAGTATGGTATTACTTGCGCACTGATCCCACGTAAAACCAAAGGTATTCGTATTGGCCGTCGCCACAAGCCTATAGGCGATGCGTTTATCAACGGCCCTATCTTTGGTAAAGACGTATTTATCCCACTGGATTATATTATTGGTGGTCCAGCGATGGCGGGTATGGGGTGGACGATGCTAGTGAATTGTTTATCCGTAGGCCGTTGCATCACCTTGCCCAGTATTGGTAATGGTATGTCGAAGCAAATGCTCATGGGGACGTCGGCATATGCGGCAGTACGTCAGCAGTTTGGTTTGCCGATTGCCAAGTTCGAGGGCGTGCAAAAACCCTTAGCGCGTATAGCAGGCTACAGTTATATTGAAAATGCCGCCTGTGCTCATACCGTGCAATCGTTGTCTTATGGCGAGAAGCCCAGCGTAGCGTCAGCGATTTTGAAATATCACGTTACCGAAATGGCGCGTCAGTGCTTAATTGATGCGATGGATATTCATGGCGGTAAATCTATCATGACCGGGCCTAAAAACTATGTGGCCGATCCTTACAGTTCAATACCTATTTTAATTACCGTTGAGGGCGCAAATATTATGACGCGCAACTTGATGATCTTTGGTCAAGGTGCCACCCGCAGCCATCCTTACGTATTAAAAGAAATGCAATTGGCGAAACAGCCGATCAATGACAATACGGTTGCCGAATTTGATGAAACGTTTTTTGCGCATATCGGCTTTTCTATGGGCAACGCAGTGCGTTCGTTTGCCTTGGGTGTCGCAGGAGGCTTGTTAAGTAAAAACCCCGGTCATTCACGTCTGGCGAAACACTATCGTGATCTAGATCGTCTAAGTGCAAACTTTGCACTTATTGCCGATGTATCGATGTTGTCGTTGCAGTCGAGTTTAAAATTTAAAGAAATGTTGTCTGCTCGTTTAGGGGATTTATTAAGTCACCTTTATATGGCGAGCATGGTGCTAAAACACTATGAAAGTGAAGGTTGTCCAGACGATGAATATCCTTTGGTGAAATGGAGCCTGGCGAATCTAACCCACCGTTATCAAATAGCAGCGGATGAAATATTACACAACTACCCCAATCGTTTGGTGGCACTCAAGCTACGTTGGTTAATCTTTCCTTTAGGCAAACCCTTTAACGCCCCGCAAGATACCTTGGATACCGAGTTAGCCAATCTGTTTACGCGCAATACCAGTATGCGCCAACGTTATTTAGCGAATGTGTTTGCAGAAAATATCGACGTGAATCCAGCTGGGCAGGCGAATCATGTTTTCTTAGAGTATGATCGATTGGAGCCGATATTTAAGAAGGTTATTGCCGCTATTCGTGACAAAACCATTAAGAAAGCGATCGGCAAGCAACAGTTTGAGCTGGCAAAAGAGGCGGGTGTGATTACGGCAGCTGAAGCTAAAAAATTAATGGCTTACGATAAGCAGTTGATGGAGATCATCCATGTGGATCATTTTGAAGAAAAGGAATTGATTCGCGTAACCCCAGAGCTTAAAAATCCGGCTGCAAAAAAGAAAGCAACAGTGAAAAAAACGGCTGTTAAAACATCGACAGATAAAAAATAATAGTCGTTATTCACTTCAGTTAAATTGAAGTGAAACGAGGCTTGTGGTGCTAACGTCGTATCCTACTGATGAAGGTTGTTTTGTAGGGTGTGCTGTGCGCACGACTATGTATGAAGATAAATTATTATTTTAAAAAAAAATAGTTGATTTGCGCGGCTACTGTGTGGATGTTCACATTGTTGTACGAGCCAGTAAGTTGACCAATTGATGACCCGGAACGGGTTATATCTTGATCCATAGGAGCGCTATCAAAACGGATATAACGATAAGCAAAATCAAATTGTAGTTGCTTGCTGTACTGATAAGTCGCCCCTACGCTATACCACTGTCTATCAGAATCAACAGTTCTTACCGTGCGGGTTGCATCGGGGACAGGGGTTTCATCTAATGCAAAACCGGCACGAACAACCCATTGTTGGTTAACCGTATAATCTGCACCTATTGTCATGGTTTCCGAATCATTCCATTGTGTAACTAATAGAGAGTTCTGGGAAGCAACACCATCGGGGAAAAGTACATCCAGTTGCTGAAAGCGACTCCAGCGTGTCCAGCGATAGCCTAACGATAACTGCCAGCGGTCAGATAAAGGCTTGGTATAGCCGATATAAGCTGATTCTGGTGCAGTAAAATCAGCATTAGCATCAAATACCCCATTAGTAGCAGGTGTTAAATCGGCAAAGGTCGCAGTGCCCCTTATGTCATGGGACACTTTGGAGCGATAGCTAACGCCTAAACGTGATTCATCTTCAAAGCTAAGCATGGCTCCTAAATTGTATCCCCACGCAGCACTGTCACCGTCAATCGTTAGTGTCGAATCAGACGCGGCAGGGCTCAGAGCACCGCTAAGTTTTGCATCAAGCCTTTGATAACTAACACCAAAACCAACAGCTACATGTTCATTAAGCGTATAAGAAAATGAAGGGTTTATATTAACGGTGGTGATTTTTGTTTCTAGCCCGCTATAGCGGCCAATAAAATTATCCGTATAGTTCGTATGCGTAGCAAAAGGAGCGGTGAACCCTAAGCCAAAGT
This sequence comes from Granulosicoccus sp., assembly GCA_047628835.1. Classification (GTDB taxonomy): domain Bacteria; phylum Pseudomonadota; class Gammaproteobacteria; order Pseudomonadales; family Cellvibrionaceae; genus Endobugula. The sequence continues at coordinate 2,787 of JBLHVX010000041.1, read as the reverse complement.
GCCATTGATTATTAATCGGTCTGACATAATAAAAATGGGGGGTGATGGTGTTTTGTCCACCATCATCGTTTGTGCCAGTATTGTCACCTGTACTGCCGTTATTGGTGAATTTACTTTTAGGCCGAATAAAAGCCAGCCCGCTTTGTAACTGTGAATCTTTTAATAGCGATATCCCTGCAGGGTTAAAAAAAACTGCCGATGCATCATCCCCCACTATTCCAAAGCCAGCATGTGCTCTACCCAGCGAGGTTACGCTATGGTCAGATAATTGAAAGCCGCCAGCGACGACACTCGGACTCATTGAAAGAGTTGCCACAATACTGGAGAAATAATAAAAATAGGGGGCGCAACGTCTTAAACGATGAATGTTAAGGTGGTTTCCTAAGAAAGTTGCTGTTATTGGCATCATCACGAGTTCGTATTATTGTCGTTAACTACCTATGCTCTCTCAGTAGATCAGTTGTTTTGTGCCTGTATTAGGTCAACTAGGTCAGTGATGTTGATCGTTGTTTCATTATTGTAGGTGATATCAGCATAGCGTCGATACAATGGCGCTCGCTCTGCGTAAATATCAAAAAAAGTTTGCCCTTCCGAGCAAGCAATACCACGAGGGCCTTGTCCATTGATACGCTTTTTTAGTTCATCGACACTGACTTCTAGGAAAACAATAATCCCGAGGCTTTTCAGATGTTGCATGGCAGTATCACTGTAAATAGCGCTACCACCAGTAGAAATGAGCGCACCCAGGGTATCTAAGTCAAGAATGACTTGCTCCTCTATCGCTCTAAGAGCTACATGGCCATCATTATCTTGAATGTCTTGTAGCTGCCGCCCTTCTTGTGTTTGAATCATGATGTCGGTGTCAATAAAGTCCAAACCGAGCGTTTTTGCTAGTTGAACACCCACGGTACTTTTGCCTGAGCCAGGCATTCCGATTAAAATTATATTCATTCTGTTTTCTGCAAGAGGCTTAGGAGGCGTAGTATCTATCATGACGCGAATGATATCTTTATGGACGTTTGCCTGCAAACTTTATAGTGACTCGTTGGTAAAAAATGCCTGTTTAACCCTGCAAGATAATTGCGCAATCAACGTGCCGTTGTTATTGACGTGTTGCTGGGCGTCGCATAGGTTTCAACCAATCGCACTTAACACCGCAGCGGCCTTGCAGCAATGTGCCGCGCAGTGGGAGAGTGGATGTATTCAGCCTCTTCGGCAGTTACGCCGAGAAATGAAAGGTAAACTGTTTACCGCTGATGACGATGGCGTTGCTTGGAACTATGCGCGAGAGCAAATTAAAGCGATAGAGTTGTCCGCTGAGCAGTCTCTATTGCAAACACTAGAACGCAGTATGCAGCAAGAATGTATCGAATTAGATATAGATATAAAAACGGGTTATTTTAATGAGGACGATAAGCAGGCAGCCTTTCTTTGGATTGATAGATTACTGAGTGATATCCATCAGTGTTTTCCTCATATTATGCAATTAACCGGCACTGCAAAAGATATGGCTCATGGTGCAATCGCACAAATTGTACTAGCAGTTATACATGCAGGGCATCCGCAGATACAGTATGATGCGCTGCTAATACACGTAAACGGCTACAGACTATAACGTCTGGTTTCGGGCCATTAAGTAGACTCTCTTATGCTAGAAAAACATCGCTTAACGTATCTCGATAGCTTGGGTATAGAAAACTATATGCCACGTTTCCAGTTGCCACACGCTTTGTCATCGAAGCTATTGTCGGATGAGGCATTGCAAGAACCAACGGCGTTTTCGACTGCAGACCTGTCAGAAAGCTTGCCAGTGGAGTTGCCAAAAGAGTCATCAGAACGGTCTACAAAAGAGTTACTTGCGCCTAGCGAAGCATCGATAGCAACGGCTAAAGAATCCGAGACTCCGCTTAGTCACGTTAATATCCAAGATAATAGTAGTGCTCAAGCAGTGCCGCTGGTTAATACGTTAATGGAATCGTTAGGTATCCAGCGCGAAGAGCCGCCTATTGAGCCTCTTACGGCAGTGGCAACTATCTCTACAATCGCAAACACTAGCCCTGATACGCCGCCAACACCTGTTTCAGATAAGCATGCTGTGCCAGCCGAGGTTCGCTTCACTTTAAATGTATGGCGTATACGCGAAGAGTTAATAGTGATTGATTCTCGACAGCCTGCGGCAGCCTTACCTACCGAAAAGCTACTACAAAATATTTTACGCAGTGTGGGTTACCCTTTAGCGCAGCTTCCACCCAGCGAATTATTGCGTTGGCCTCTCTTTACAAATAAAAAGCTGACCAGCAAAAATATCACTAACAAGTATATAGACCAAAGTAGTGAGGAAGAAGAGGCGCGCGCGATGGTGCAGGCGTATTTGTCTGCTCAGTATGCGAAAGCACCGGTTAAAGCGTTGTTATTGTTAGGGCAAAGCGCCGTGCAATTCGCACTGACTCCAGATACAGGCATTAAGAATTTTTATGAGCAGCATAAAGGCTCACAAATATCCTCTTCGCCGTGGCAAAGTCAGGTACTCGTGGCGCCAAGCCTAGTGGATATGCTACATGATCCAATGCAAAAACGTATTACATGGCAGGCGTTGCAAGTCCTGTTACATTCTCAAGCATAATGATGGCCGAGCTACATAATTCACGTAACGATCAGCCGTATTTATTGCGTGACATGAGTGAAAACGACCTTGATGTAGTCATAGCGATAGAACATGTTGATCAGCTACACCCATGGTCTAGAGCTAGCTTCTTGTCGAGTATTCACTCCAGCCATCAGTGTTAT
>JBLHVX010000040.1:0-12951 GCA_047628835.1 Granulosicoccus sp. | reverse complement strand
CGTTGTCGTTGTCTTCGTCTTCGTCATATAACGCCCTCTCTTTTTTGCTGACAACACCAATATCAACCGTAAATTATGTAGCGAAGCCCCGTAGATCACAATCGACATATATACACCATGACAGGTCGTGCGATCTGCACTGTAGGGCATCTCTAATCAAGCCAGACTTAATCAGAGGAGCCTCAACCAGGCTTACTCACTCATCATACTACCTTAGACCACACTTATTTAAGTGCGGCTAAATCGTTAGTGATTTGCTGCTTCGCCATATAGCTTTTTCTAAATGTGTAGATTACAAACATGTTAAAGAAGTGTGCAACACCCAACGCTAACAGAACAAAACCTAAGCCTGAACTTAAGTAAACAATCAGCGCTTCCATATCTTCTATCGCAACACCGGTGCGCATTCTCAGCAAAACAAAACCTAGGTTAAGTAAGTAAAAACCCACTACCAACATATGGTTCACCGATTTAGCCAAATCGATATTACCGCCAAAGCCTTCAATTAAATAAATTTCGCCGTTTTTACTCAGTGTACGAGACACAAAGATGGTGATGACAATACTCAATATAATATAGGTAATATAAGCTGATGATGTAAACATGATAAACCCTCTTCATAATAAGACAAAAGAAAACGGCTCTGCACCGCAATTCAGGATTTACTTTAAGGCAGGAGAGGAAAGAAGAACTCCTCATCTATAGAGCTTGAATAGAAAAAGTTTTTTTCCTTATTATTCAATAGGTTAAAAATTTCCTAGATGATAATCAAGGAAGAGGAGAGGGTTGTAGAGCCGTTTTCCGATAATGCCCGGGGGACTGCCCAGTGACTTCTCGAAAGGCAGAGTAAAAATTGGACTGTGATTGAAAGCCCGTCATCAGGCTAACCGCTAACACCGAACTTGTGGGTTCATCTACCAACAACACCTTAGCTTTCTCTATTCGCTGCTGACGCACGAAGCGCGAGAAACCATAGCCATATTGGGTATTAATTAACTCTGATAATTGATGGATTGATAGCTCTACTATATTGGCCAACACTGATAAGCTGAGTTTTTCATCTTGATATATCTTTTCTTGTCGCATCAATGCTTCTAATTGAACCTGTTTAGCCTGAACATCCACGCCACCTAGCTTCGACTTAGAATAAGCAATATCAGCAATTTGCTGAATATCACTCACCATTTGAGGAAAAACCATAACAGCGACTAACACGCAAAACATCGCCAAGCCTATCGCCCAGGTGTATATCACATAGAATACCTGATGGTCTATATAAGGCATAAGCAAACCTAACGCCAACGCCACAACAGCCATAAGAGCAAACAAACCAAAGAAGAACATTTCAAACTTAAAACGACTATGTTGATTTCTGACACGATACACAATCACGGCAAACCAAGCGGTATAAAGTGTGCCTATGGCAAAAGCAATGGGCGGAATACTATTTTCGGGCAGTATAAAAACCAACAACACCGATGCTAACTGCAACCATTGCCACAGAGGCGGTCGCGTATCCGGGAACAACACATAGCGACTAAAAAAACAAAATAGCGGAGGCACTAACAACAATAAGATCAAATAACCTTTATCACCCAAACTATCAAATGCTAAAAGAAAATACCCGTAGTGGTAACACTGCAAGCCGATCAAGCAAACCAGCAACGCAGCACAAGATAATCTAGAGTAAAGGTTCTTCTGCAAATCGGGCATAAAAAACCAATACGCTAACAACAAAACCAGTGCGCTAAAAATAGTGAAGCCGATAATTAAAATAGTGAGATGAGAGAAAACAGACATATATACTATACAGATTGTGCGGGATGGAAGAAAAATACGTTTAACATTATATCTATACGACCTTGATAATCACAACGAGTATTACTGATTATGCACAATAATGCATATGTACCTGTACATATTCATTGTTTTTATTATTTATTATTTTTCAAAATCTGTATTTGCGCTAACACTTCTTCAGCCTCGGCGGTAATCATGGAATAGCTTTTAATATCACCCTTTCGCTGAAACTGCATTCCCTGCTCTAATAGTTTTTCGTATTTGTCTTGTAGTTTTTTTTCTGGATTCGATGTGAACAAACCAAACATAATGATATTCCTAGTAAGCCATTGATAGTGACATATTTATACGTAAAAAAAATCAGGCCGGTTTTCGATTTATCTAAGACCCTGTCGGGCTTAGAGGCTCCTAGCAATATCCATAATATTCTCAAACGGCAATTTATTTTTTAATCTTAGGGATGGCATCACAGTATTGCTGTGTAAGCTCACCAGCATGACTCTCTGGAACATTCCAACCTTGCAGCTGATGTTGTATCAGCTGCGTTAGCGCAGCAACATGAGATTCTGTGGCATTCAGTGCGGGTATATATTCATAACGCTCGCCACCTGCCAGCATAAAATATTCGCGGTTTTCTACACCAATTTCTTCAATGGTTTCTAAGCAGTCTGAGGAGAAGCCTGGACAGACAACTTGCACCGATTTTATACCTTGCCCGGGGAATGCCTTTAGCGTGTGATCGGTATAAGGCTTTAACCATTCTTCACGACCAAATCGAGACTGAAAAGTCGTCATATATTCATCTTTAGATAAACCTAAGCGCTCGGCCAATAAACGGGTGGTTTTATGACATTCGCAATGATAAGGGTCACCTTTTTTTAAATAACGAAAAGGCACGCCATGATAAGACATCAGTAACTTATCGGCTCGGCCATGTGCTGCCCAATGCGCCTCTATACTCGCGGCCAATGCCTCGATATAAGGCGGATAGTCATGGTAATGGCTAATAAATCGAAAATCAGGCAGCCAACGGCGGTGCATAAAGTCTGCGGCAATCGCATCAAAGGTAGACCCCGTGGTCGCTCCAGAATACTGTGGATACAACGGCAGCACCAGTAAACGCCGAACACCCTGCTGCTGCATGGTTTCCAGCGTATTGGCTATGGACGGTTCGCCATAGCGCATGGCAAAGGCGACAAGCATGTCATCACCATAAACTTTATTAAGACTCTGAGAGAGCGCATCGCACTGCGCTTGCGTATAAGTCATCAGTGGTGACCCCTGTTCTGTCCATACCGTTTTGTAAGCTGCGGCCGAACGCCGAGGACGTATACGCAAGATCACGCCATGTAAAATACAACGCCACAGTAAACGCGGCACTTCCACAACCCGGGGATCTGCCAAAAACTGCCCTAGATATTTACGCAATGCTTTGGCGGTGGGCGCTTCGGGCGTTCCCAGATTAGTGATTAACACACCGATTTTGGGTTGTTGGTTATGCGGGAAGTCTGATTGACCGATATATTTCATTCTATAGTGACTCGTTAACTACAATAATTGGATAATTACATTAAGGATAGTTACATTAAGGATAGTTACATTATTAGATAACCAAGAGAAAACGGGGGTAACGTATACTTTCGGGTTCAAGTATCGGTTTAGCCGAATCTCAGACCAATATACTACCGCAGAATTTCATATAATGATTGTACGCAAAATGAGGGGAATTGTTCATGCTAAGTACAAAAAAATGCTCTTGCCCTAATTGTGGTGAGCCAATAGAAATGGTCGTCGACTTGTCGGAAGCAGAGCAAGAATATATTGAAGACTGCTTTGTTTGCTGCCGACCCATTGTGGTGAATGCTACCGTCGAAGGTAGCGACGTTTATATAGAGGTACGAAGTGAGAATGACGCCTAACAATAAGACCGTATTGATCATTATGGCGCATGGCAGCCGTAAGCTTGAGGCTAACCAAGAGTTCAAGCAACTCACTCAGGCCATTGCCCAGCGTGAGCATGGATATGCTACAGTTAAGCCATGCTTTCTTGAATTAACCACGCCAACGCTCTCCGACGCCATTGAAGAATCCGTCGCAGAGGGACATAGTCAGTTTGATATATACCCATTATTTTTTAACCAAGGCAATCATGTCACTAAAGACATACCTCGACAGATAAAACAGCTAGAAGAAAAACATCCTCAGTGCCACTTTAATCGATTAGAATACTTTGGTTTATACAAACATCTTAGCGAACAGGTACTGGCTCATATTGGCCTGCAACAGATAGAAAACTAGAGGGCGCTAAAAAGTCGTACGGAGGGCGCCATAAAGGCAAATATATCGAGTTTAATCGATGTAGACTAGAAATTTTGATGAGATTGCTTGCTACTAAAACAAGTACGCTTAACTCCTGATCAACAAGAGCTAAGCGTAAATGTAACAATCAAAATAGGAAGAACCAGTACTACTCGCAGGCTCGCCCCTATCTTGATTGTTATGTGCTACAAAGTTAGATAGCTACTACTTTGTTTGCACATGGACCTTTCTGGCCTTGGCCAACTTCAAATTCAACCGCTTGGCCGTCATTCAAAGTTGCGTAACCGCCGCCTGCTTGGATTTCTGAATGGTGAACAAACAAATCTTTGCTACCGTCTTCTGGAGTGATGAAACCGAAGCCTTTATCGGCGTTGAACCACTTAACTGTACCTTTACTCATTTTATTTACTCATGATTGTTGGTGAAATATGAAAATTATATCGAATTCACCAGTCCGATATAATATGGTGTAGTGTCTAAAATAACATAATTATATTTGACATGCCAAAAAACCCGCTATTTATCGCAATATTCTTGTGCTTCTTTGACATTTAATGTGCCTTCGTAGATCGCTCGACCCGTAATCGCGCCACAAATACCGTGATGTGCCTGCGCTTTTAGCGCTTTAATATCATCAATATTAGTAATACCGCCCGATGCTATTACCGGGATACTTGATGCTTGCGCCATGGCAACCGTTGCTTCTACATTCACGCCCTGCATCATACCATCTCGGGCAATGTCAGTGTAGACGATAGATTCAACTCCATCAACCTCAAAACGCCTAGCTAAATCGGTCGCTTTAATTTCTGAGACCTCCGCCCAGCCATCGGTGGCCACTAGACCATTTTTAGCATCTAGTCCCACAATAATATGCCCCGGAAACTGTTTGCACATCTCAGTCACGAATTCAGGCTCTTTGACCGCTTTAGTGCCTATAATAACGTAGCTAACCCCTGCTTGCAGGTATTTTTCGATGATTTCACCGCTACGAATACCTCCGCCAATTTGAATAGGCAGTGTCGGAAAGGCTTGCGCAATCTCCATCACCACATCACCATTCACTGGCTCACCGGCAAACGCGCCATTTAAATCGACTAAATGTAAGCGGCGACAGCCTTGATCCACCCATTGTTTCGCGAATTCTACTGGATTATCCCCAAATACGGTGGAATCATCCATTAAACCTTGGCGGAGACGAACACATTGGCCATCTTTTAAATCGATAGCGGGCATAATTAACATAATAACAATTCCGATAATAAATGTTTAACCGAGGGGGAGCGGAAAGTATCCGCGCTGCCCCACAATAAAATAATAGATTCTAGGAGCCTGCCCGAGAATAAAAGAGCTACTGCGGAAAAGCGAGTTTTGGCCAGATTCTCTCTTGATTTTCGTCGCTTAATGGCGCCTACTTTTGGCTAATAGAACCACTATTGCCCTCAAATCATAAAAAAATCTAACTCAAAATCGCTTCCCCTCGCTACACTCCCTATTCTCGGACAGCCTCCTAGCATTCGTTTGAATGGCGATAACGTTATAATTAACGCTTACAAAGAGCCATCCCAAGCTACAAAATTTTTAAATAATTGAAGCCCAACCGTATCACTCTTTTCAGGATGAAACTGGGTAGCAAATAAATTATCTTGTGCCAATGCAGCGCTAAACTCTTGCTGATAATCACACGTACCAGCAATCTGAGTGGAATTTTCCGCATCGACAAAATAACTATGCACAAAGTAAAACCGACTATTGTCTTCTATACCATGCCACAAAGGATGATCTATTGTCTGCCGCACATTATTCCAACCCATATGCGGCACTTTTAGTTTTTGGCCATTGGCATCCACGGTATTTTCGGTAAAAAACTTTACGTCGCCAGCCAGTACATTAATACAATCCACGCCACCGTTCTCTTCACTAGAGCGCATCAAGGCTTGCATACCCACACAAATCGCTAATACTGGCTTACCATCGGCTATTAACTGCGGCACTAGCGTATCAAAGCCTAAACGACGAATCTCTGCCATACAATCGCGAATAGCGCCTACGCCTGGAAATAAAACTTTATCTGCATTACCAATCACCTCGGCATCAGAGGTAACCACCACATGGCTATCGGGTGATACATGGGCAAATGCACTTGCTACCGAGTGCAAGTTGCCCATTCCGTAATCGATAATAGCTATGGATGTTGTCATGATTTTATAACCTGTAAAAATTGCCTGAAAACTGAAACCGAAAAACGGGAGGCAGAATAAAGCCTACTCTGGCACCCCAAGTATTGAAGCATACCTTCTAAAACGTGCTTTCTAAAGAGTGCCTTTAGTCGATGGCATAACACCCGCCATACGCGGGTCATGCTCTAGCGCCATGCGCAGCGCACGACCAAAAGCTTTAAAGACTGTTTCAATTTGGTGATGAGCGTTTTGGCCTTTAATACAATCGATATGTAATGTCACTTGTGCGTGATTGACAAAACCTTGAAAGAACTCCCAAAACAGTTCAGTATCGAACTGCCCTACTCGCTTTTGTGTAAAAGGGATATTCATGAGTAATGCAGGGCGACCAGAGAAGTCGATCACAACACGCGATAGAGCCTCATCTAAAGGCACATAGGCATGGCCGTAACGACGGATGCCCCTTTTATCGCCCACCGCTTTTGCGACCGCCTGTCCGATAGTAATACCGATATCTTCAACGCTATGGTGATCATCTATATGGGTATCGCCTTCGCAGGTAATATCTAAGTCAATCAGGCCGTGGCGCGCGATTTGATCCATCATATGTTCTAGAAACGGAACGCCCGTTGCGAAGGTAGCCTTGCCGGTACCATCTAAATTAAGGTCGACATTGATTTTCGTTTCTAACGTATCACGACGGACACTAGCTGTACGGGCGCTCATGAGCTTCTCCGATTGTACATAAGGGAGCCTTTGATTAAGTCTGGGTAAAATTTTCGGTGAGGCAAAATGTGCTGATTAGAGGCGACAATTGAAGGTAATAGCGAGCTATTGGAGAAATCTTCAACGAAAAAGCAGTGCATTTTGACCAGCGAAAAATTACTCATGACTTGATCAGAGGCTCCTAAGGGTTCTAACCATAATTATTACGCTGGCAGAACGGGTTTAGGTGGGGATTATACGTGTTCATTGCCGGCGGGTGAAGCAATCTACGAACTGATCTACAATACACTTGTCTATCGTAGCGGTTAATGATGACGAAACACCCTTTAACGAGGAAAAACGCCCACTTCACTGAGTAATATTTCTTGTTGGCTATTAAGAACCTAAGGACCATTAACCCAAAGAACCTTTTATTTAAAGAACCCTCATTTCAGAGAACATTATGAAATTAATAAAAATCGCTCTTAGTATTGTCACGCTGCTCATTTTGTTACTCGTGGCTGCGGTCATATTATTACCGCAATTTATCAACCCTAACGATTATAAAGATCAAATAGTCGATGTGATCAAACAAAACACCGGTTTAGAGGCAACGATTGATGGTGACCTCTCGCTATCGGTATTTCCATGGCTTGGGGTGAGTACTGGCAAGGCTGTGTTAAAACAACCTACGATCATCCAGACATCGGTACCCACTGCCGGTGATTTTATTGATCTAGAAGCGATGGATATTAAGGTGAAGCTCGCACCGCTCATTAGTCGTAAAGTAGAAATTGATACTATATTACTGAAACAGCCCCGTATTGAATTTGTAGTGAACGCCAAAGGGCAAAATAGCTTGTCTGGCTTGCAAAAAACGACACCTGCCGCCAGCGCACCAACGACAACTGAGGCAGTTACACCTCCCAATGACGCAACTGCTATTGCAGCGCTCACCATTGCTGGCGTAAATATTAGTGATGGGCAATTGATTTTTGATAACAGACAAACAAAAACACGCTACGAACTCACCCAACTGAACATCAAGAGTGGCAATATACTTGAAGCCGTAGCGCCGCTGTCTATCTCAGGCAAGGTATCTGGCAACACCATTCAACCTATCACGCTATCATTAAATAGCCGCCTACAAGCTAACAAAAACACTATGGAGATCGCCATTAATGATTTACGTGCATCCATTACACAAGCAAGTAATAACGTGGATATCTCTCTCGACGCACTGACGTACCAACATGCCCAAGGTCTTAGCCAACTTAGCAATATCAGCATCGACGCGACAGCAAAAAGCCATCCACTGACCTTAACAATCCCCGCGATTTCTGTTGATCTTAATAAAGCTCACGCACGTATTCCTAGCTTTACTGCCGATAGCCATAATGCCAAATTGTCCGGCGATATAGATATTAAAGGTTGGGATAAGCTACCTATGGCCATTGGGCACATTGAGTCAAATACCATCGACCTACAACAATTATTGGCCAAGTTAGGAGTTAATTATGCGCCGAGTAAAAGTTCTGCACTTAAAGCGGTTTCTTTTTCAACCCGATTTAACGCCACTGTAAATGGTGCTTCATTACAAAAAACGACAATCAACATTGATAGTACAACTTTACAAGGCGATGTCGCCGTCGTTAACTTTGCCAAACCAAAATATCGTTTTGACTTAGCACTTAACAGTATCATTATCGACGACTACCTACCCATACCTACCGCTCTAGACAGTGGCGAGCAACAAAGTAAACCACCGACCGCAACCGAGGCATTAGCCGCGCCGATTATTTTACTGAAAGATATTTACGCTAACGGTACTTTTAAAGCCGATAAAATTACTGCGAATAAAATCGTCTTAACAGATAGTGTGATTAATGTTGCCTCGACAGACAGCAAGGTCACGATCACGCCAACGGTGAATTTGTACCAAGGAAAACTGGCCGGCAGCATTATTTTACAGCGAGGAAACACCCCCACCCTGTTAATTAAAAACGCCTTAACTGGCGTAAATTTAAAACCGCTACTGACCGATGCTGACGTTACCGACCAGTTTTCTGGCATTGCCAATATCAACACCAACATCACCGTCAGCGAAAAAACAGGCAAGCCCTCGACCAAAGGTACGGTGGTATTCTCAGTAACGGACGGCGCGATTGAAGGTGTCGACATAAAGAAAGTATTGGATGACGCACAAAACACCATCGATAAAATACGTGGCAAAAGTTTTGTAGAAAACACCAACGCAACCGAAGACTCCACTCGTTTTGCCGAGTTAACAGCAACACTACTTATCGACAATGACATTATTAGCAACAACGACTTATCTATGAAGGCGCCAGCATTTCGTATTAATGGTAACGGGTCAGTTAATACCGCTGCACAAACTCTCGACTACTTAACGTCAATTATTGTTGTCAACACTAACGCAGGCCAAGGCGGAGAAGACTTAACAGATTTAAAAGGCGTTACCATTCCCGTACGCTTTACAGGCCAAATCACCGCACCTAAATATGCAATAGACACCAAAGCATTGCTAAAAGCAAATACCACTAAAAAGGTTGCAGAAGAAAAAGAAAGACTAAAGAAAAAACTATCAGAAAAACTGAAGCTGGATGACAACCCAGAGACAGGACAAAGCAGTGAAGATGCCTTAAAGGATAAATTAAAGAAAAAGTTATTCGATAAGTTATTTTAAAACATTGGAAGCAAGCATTATGAAAACCAATAACCACTGATGAGAACAGTTTATCGTTATACCGATAAAAGCCGGCATTCACGTTGACATATCATCCTAAATACTGCAGTTGAATCTACTGTGACTGTCTAAGATGCGGAATCTAAAGCGTTTTTCACTTTACATTCAGCACCTTAGCCACCCTCGCAACAATTCAACTGCGGCATTTAGGATTATAGTATTACATTGAAACGCTGAAAAAAAATAACAAAAAAAACCGTGATAGCATTGCGATATCACGGTTTTTTTTGTACGGGGTAATCAGCCCGCCTCTAACGTAACGCTATGAGTCTACGCATCAATACGGTGTATATTTATCACTATAAAGCGCTGCCAACACTGCATTCAAATGCTTTTTTAGCGAAGTATAGCTATCAGTTAACACGCCAATATGGCCTAGTTTTCTGCGTGGACGCTCTTGTTTACCATAGGCATGATAGAAAAATTCTGGCGCAGAAAAATCTTCTTCTTTACCATGCTCACCAAGCATATTAACAATGCCGCCAATACCGTTCGCTTTTGTCGAACCGAGTTCAACGTTAGCAATTGCGCGGCAATGGTTTTCAAACTGACTGGTATGGCAACCTTCCATCGTCCAATGACCTGAGTTATGTACGCGCGGGGCAAGCTCGTTCACTACCAAGCCTTGCGCAGTATCAAAACACTCCATCGTTAACACGCCAACATAATCAAGAGTCGACAGCACTGCTTCCATATAAGCCACAGCACCTTCTTCCAGAATAATATCAGTATTTGGTGCGGGTGCCATCGTCGCTATTAACACGCCGTCTTCATGGCGGTTTTCCATTAACGGATAAAAAACAATATCTCCATCGGCATTACGCGCAGCAATCACCGAAATTTCACGGGTGTAATTAACATGTTTTTCTGCGATCAATTGCACTTGATCACTCAACGTGACTTGCGCCAAATCCTCAGCAGTTTGAATACGCCATTGGTTATACCCATCGTATCCGGATTCCGCTGCCTTAATATAAATAGGGAAGCCTAAACGTTCCGGCAAACTATCAAGCTGTTCTTGAGTGTCGATAATTTCAAAAGAAGCGGTAGGAATACCGTTATGACGTAAGAAGTTTTTTTCACGAATACGATTTTGCGAAAGATAAATAGCATTTTCGTTGGGATAAACATAGGTAAAGGCTTTAAGCGCGGCCAACAATTCTGCGTCGACCATTTCTTTCTCAACAGTAATGACGTTGGGAGACCCTAGCGCTAAAAACAATTGTTCTGCTGACATATCCGTCGTATAGGCAATGACATCACCAAGATTATCAACACAACGAGTATCTTCATTGTGATCAGCAATAAACGAAAACTGATACCCAAGGGGAATACCGGCCTGAGCGGTCATTTGAGCTAACTGACCACAACCAAAAATCGCAATATGCATCGTTTTATCCTCGATAAAGGAAGGTGAAAAGCAGGTACAAAATCGGAGAAAAACCGACTCTATTATTCAGCGTCCGTGACTGACCAAGGAACGCTTTCGGTTTGCGCCTTACGCCACTCTTTTATACGCTCTGATAGTGCATCATCAGATAAAGCTAGCATTTGCGCTGCCATTAAACCGGCATTATAAGCACCCGCTTCGCCAATCGCTTGCGTTGCTACAGCCACACCGCGCGGCATTTGCACAATCGACATTAAGCTATCCATACCTTTTAGCTGCTTGCTACTCACAGGCACACCTACCACCGGCAAATGGGTTAGCGCCGCAGCCATACCTGGCAAATGTGCCGCTCCACCCGCACCCGCAATAATCACTTTAATGCCACGAGTATGTGCTGCTTGGGTAAATTCAACCAAGCGCACAGGCGTACGATGAGCCGATACCACGTTGGTTTCGTAAGCGACACCCAGCTGATCTAATACTCCGGCCGCTTCCGACATGGTGGGCCAATCAGAACGGGAACCCATAATAATGCTAACAGTCACACTCATAGTGTTAATCTCTATATATCAGCACCTTATCACGCTTAAATGCACTTTATTATTCTAACAATAACACCACATCTCTTGGTCTTAAAAAGAGATAACAGCTAGCGAGTATTACTGAAAATAGACTTAAATGCGGGTAAGACTAAGCGGTTTGATTGTGCTTGATGATCAAAAAAGGGCGAAATTGTAACAGCAGATAACAATAGTGGCTAGTGTATGAGGTAAAATGTGGCATAAACTACCTTATTTACTTTACCACTTAGTCAGTAATGGCGTGATATAGCACCTACTAATTAATAGGATTGCACTGTCATAATAAAGCTTTGCTAGCTGTTGATACGTACCCAAAGGCAGTCAGTGGGAACACGGTTAATATCAGAGTAGCTTCATATGACGACTATTGTTGGCCTTAGGAAAATTATTAAGCCGACGGCGCAATTAAATTAACGCCCGTGACCGAGCTAATAGCGCCCCACAAGACACCTACAATAGCGTTGCATACCTTTTCTATTGTTACCATCACCAAGCCCCTAAGCGTTTTCACAAAGTTAAGCGCCATATCCTCAAGAGCATCCAAGAAAAAATCCTGTAAATCGTCATCGATATCGCCCGACAGCATAGACGTCGCAATAAGTTCAGTTTGTTTAGCAAGCGCTTTGAGTTGCCTTTCAGAAAAACCACGAAGCACTGCGATATCTTGATTGATAACACCAGAGGCTACCGTTTTAATTTCTGTCATTAGTTGATCGATATTAATAGACATATTCATCGCTCCGGGTTTTAGGCTAATAGAAAAATGATGATAGTGAAGCCATATTTTTTTTATTTTTGTAACTACTCAGCTCACAGTAAAAGTCGCGCTGAACTGCATTAACAAATGATTATTTACACTTGTAAACTCACATTTCTCGCCTTGCTCAGCACAATATTGGCTGCAACCTGAACAGTTACGTACAGTGCTGAGTAGTTACTTATTTTTTTAGGTTAGCGGTTCAAAAACGATTCATAGGTAATCGCTTGATCCATTGATGTCGTCACCGCATTTTTAAACAATGCTACAACATTTTTTGTTAACCCCGATTGGCAATCAACCTGCTTCATTTTAACCAACTGGTTCGATACCTGCTGAAGCGCATACGCACTGGGCGCGGAATTTTCATCGGAGTTTATTGCACTCAAGCCTCTCGATGATAAATAAGCATTTACCTTTTTGATGACGGCGTTTTTTGGTAACGGTCGCGC
>JBLHVX010000039.1:0-13002 GCA_047628835.1 Granulosicoccus sp. | reverse complement strand
ATACAGCGATGCCGGCTAAGACATCAAGATACTCTTTGCCGTCTGCATCCCATACGCGACAGCCACTACCTTTTACTAGGGTTATTGCTCTATTGCCGTAGGTGTTCATTAATGCAGAAGTCATGGTAGTCACTTTCGCTATGTTTAGGAGCCTGTCGGGCTTAGGAAGAATCTACTGCGGCAGCAAGAAATCGGTGCCTTTTCCCGATCATTCTCGTCACTTAATAGTGCCTACTTTTGGTGAGTAGGCTCACTATTCGCCTCAAATGATCGAAAAAATACTCTCGATTTCTCACTGCCTCGCTACGATCCCCTAAGTCCGACAGGCTCCTAGGTTAGTTATCCCGTAATGTAATTGCTACAGGGGTAAAAGATAGAGGTGAAAACAAAAAACAGGCAGTGTTAGCTGCCTGTTTTTATAACATTATCCTGTAAGCGCTAGGTTTTAGCAAGTCGTGCGATTGTGGTTGTTTTTGGCGTAGTAAGTGAAAGATAACAACTAAATAGTGCTCATCAAGAAATAGGACTCTGCAGCGGAAAAATAAAAACGGCCATCTTCTCACCACTAAGATGTAGTTGTTTGCAATAAGTAAACGCCTGTATCTAGTAGCGTCCATTCTTAAGTAGAAATGACCATTTTTATTTCCCCTCACGACGAGCTATTTATGGATGAACACTAAATAAATCCTTAAAGTGTGGATATTCACTGAATACTATTAATGGTTTGTTCGGAGATGGAGGCCCAATATAAGCAGGGTGTTTTTATTCAGTGTAAATTAGCGGTAGATTCGATATGAGTTGAAAAAATAAACGCTATCAATACCCACTTTTAAAGCGTAATACGCTAAAATATGCGCCATTATTCGCTCTACCGTTATATGGCGGTTTATTTTTTATATTTTACGAGGCGTTATTTCCTATGGAAATCATAGATACTATTAAGCAGCAAATTGAATCAAACCCTGTCATCTTATATATGAAAGGTTCTCCTAATGCTCCTCAGTGTGGTTTTTCTATGCGCACTTCTAAGGCCATCATGGCATGCGGTAAGCGTTTTGCCTTTGTTGATGTGCTCACTAATCCAGATATTCGAGCTAATCTACCGGCTTATGCAAATTGGCCAACATTCCCCCAGCTATGGGTTGGCGGTGAATTAGTGGGCGGTTGCGATATTATTACCGAAATGCACGAAAAAGGTGAACTACAAACCTTATTAAACGAAACAGTGCCTGCTGAAGAGGCTGGTGAGTAATTATCAACTGATGCCTTCTAACGCATCAGCCAATCATTTGTTAACGGTTGCGCTAATTCAACCTGATTTACAATGGTTAAAGCCTACAGAAAATTTGCGTCATTTGGCTGATATGATGATGCAAGTACCAGACGAGACGGATCTTGTCGTCTTGCCTGAAATGTTTACCTCGGGTTTTACACAAAAACCAGAATCGGTTGCTAATGGGCAACAGGCGATTACATGGATGAAAGAGCAGGCAAAGCTGCACAATGTTGCACTCACAGGTAGTGTGGCGTGTCATGTGGATCGTAATGATGAAGGCAGCATGGACAGTGGCGTAGAAAGCGGTGTAGAAGAAAGCGTAAAAAATGACGCTGCCCCTTACTTTGTTAACCGACTGTTGTTCATAACGCCCGCAGGTGATGTCACGCATTACGACAAAAGCCATTTGTTTCAAATGGGCGGGGAGCATAAGCGCTATAAGGCAGGTGATAAACGCTGTGTGGTAACGTATAAAAGTTGGCGTTTACTGCTAACGGTTTGTTACGACCTTCGATTTCCAGTGTTTTGCCGTAACCAGCAAGATGATGGTAGGCAAGAATATGATGCCATGTTATGTGTGGCGAACTGGCCCGCTGTACGTCGGCATCCTTGGCGCACATTACTGCAGGCGCGAGCTATCGAGAATCAAGCCTATGTTGTCGGTGTAAACCGTGTGGGTGAAGATGGTAATGGTCTATTGTATAATGGCGATTCTATGGCTGTTAATTTTCAGGGCGATATATTAGTTGACGGCAAAGAAGGTAACGAGTCGGTATTAATGACAACGCTATCTATGCCATTACTCCAAGAAGCTAGACAAAAATTTCCTGTTTGGCAGGACGCCGATAGATTTACCTTAATCTAATCAGTTTATTACGTATTACTGGTAGTTATCTATCCACTTTATTTTTTAACATGTAGTGTGGCTTAATACTCAAGTGCTAAGTCTATAAGCAGCCATTACATTATAATTTTTAATATTGGCTTAGTTCAATCTATTAATGGGGACATGAAAATGAAATACACTTTTTTAGGGTGTTTATTTGCTGGTGTTTTATCGGCATTGATTTCGTTTATGGCTTCTGCGGAAGGCTTTACTTATCCTACTATCAAAGATGATCGTTCAGGCGGCATAACGTTTACACCAATGATAGGTGCTCTTGATTTAGACGGTGGGCGTGATGTAGATACTGATAGCGTGATCGGTTTTGGCCTTGGTTATCGCTTTTCTAACCCTTATATGGTGGAGTTTGTTTACGCAGCTGCGGATGCAAACACAAAAGCCGGTGCCGATATTGGTGATTTGCGCCAGTATCGTTTAGAGATGCTTTACGATATTGGTGATGTGGGTAAATTCAGCCCGTATATTGCTTTAGGTGCTGCGAGTACCGAGTTCGGTAGTAATGCAACGGTTGTTGATGAAGAAGGTGCTATTACTGCCGGTTTTGGTGCGCGGTATAACATGAGTGATCGTCTTGCTTTACGCGGTGATGCTCGCTATTTGCGTGGTGTGGGCGATATCAAAGGTTCGGACGTTTATGTGGGATTGGCATTACAGGTATTCTTAGGTGATACCAGCAAGCCACAGCCTAAGCCAGAGCAGCCAGTGGCATTGGTTAAGCCGGAACCAGCAGCGCCGTCGTTTGATCAGCGTTGTAACGAAGCGGGTGGTTTTGTGAGTGCTGGGAGCTGTGTTAAAAAATCTGTTTCGATCGATAAAGTGACCCTCAATGTAGAATTCGCGTCTAACTCTAGTGTGGTGACCTCAGCCTATATGCCCGAAATAGGTAAACTTGCTGCGTTTATGCAAAAGTACCCAAGTGTGACAATAGAGGTTGGTGGTCATACCGATTCTATCGGTTCAGCAAAATACAACCAAGCTCTTTCTCAGCGCCGTGTTGATGAAGTGGTTCGTCTGTTAAGTGCTAACTATGGTGTAGAAAGTAGTCGTTTATCCGCTATTGGTTACGGTGAATTACAAGCTATCGCAAGTAACCTCTTAGAGGCCGGGCGTGCAGTAAATCGTCGTGTTGAAGCATTAATTACAATAGAAGTTGAAGAGATATTATCGGTAGACGTTAAATAATTAACATGCTGTTACGAAGAATAAATAATGAATATCGAAGAAATAATGCCAGCCATTAGCGAATATGCCATTCTTTACGGGGTGAAATTTGTGACCGCAATGGTTATCTATCTAGTGGGAAAATGGATTGCGCGACTGCTTTCTAGTCTGATTGCCAAGGGTTTAGATAAAAAAGGTGTTGATGTTACGCTGTCTAAGTTCGTTAACAATATTGTGTACTATATATTAATTATCGTGGTCATTATTGCCACACTAGGCCAGTTAGGTATTCAAACAGCTTCGTTCGTTGCTATTGTTGGTGCGGCTGGTTTGGCTATTGGTTTAGCCTTGCAAGGTTCGCTCGCTAACTTTGCGGCAGGCGTGTTGTTGATTTTATTCCGACCTATTCGAGTAGGTGACTTTGTTGAAGTGTCTGGTGTATCAGGTAGTGTGTCGAGCATTTCTATTTTTTCTACCACCTTATTAACGGGTGATAACAAAACAGTCATCATCGCCAATGCTGACGTGTCAGGCGGCATTATTACTAATTACTCGCTAGAAGCGACTCGACGTATAGATCTAGTCGTTGGTGTTGCATATGACTCTAATATTAAGCAAGTGAAAGATGAGCTTAAAGCGATAGCGGCTGCAGATGATCGTATCTTGAAAGACAAAGATGTCACGATAGGCGTAGTTGAATTAGCCGACTCATCGGTAAACGTAGTCTTTAGACCTTGGGTAAATGCAGCCGATTACTGGGGTGTCACGTTTGATTTGAATGAAAAAATTAAACAACGCTTTGAAGAAGTCGGTATTGCGATTCCTTATCCAACGATGGATCTGAATGTCAGTAAAGCGTCATAGTATTAACCAATAGTATTAGGCCAATAGTAATGTACTCAGCCACAGTCAAGATTGCGCGGAACTGCGCTAAAAAAATGATTGTTTACCCTTCTAAACTCACATTTTTAGCCTTGCTAAGCACAATTTTGACGGCAATCTGAACAGTCACGGGCAGTGCTGATTCATTGAATAGTAATTACTATTAGCCTCATAAAGAGAATCTATAGGACTTTTGATCAGAAAGTCTTATGATCCCTCTTCTTTATTTTTACATTAACCATTATTTAACATAAACCCATATCCGGAGATAAACATGGCCGTTCTTGTTGGCAAACCAGCCCCAGACTTTACCGCCCCAGCAGTACTTGGTTCAGGCGAAATTAATGAAAGCTTTAACTTTGCTGAAGCCACTAAAGGCAAAAAAGCAGTGGTGTTTTTCTACCCATTAGATTTTACTTTTGTTTGTCCTTCAGAGTTATTGGCGTTTGACAGCCGTATCGCTGAGTTCGAAAAGCGTGGAGTAGAAGTGATCGGCGTTTCAATTGACAGTCATTGGACACACAATGCATGGCGCAACACCCCTGTTAATAAAGGGGGTATCGGTCCAGTAAAGTACACGCTTGTTGCTGATATGAAGCATGAAATTTGTAAAGCTTATGATGTTGAATCAGAAGGTGGTGTTGCTTACCGTGGTTCATTCTTAATTGACGAAGAAGGCCAGGTACGTCATCAAGTGGTTAACGATTTACCATTAGGTCGCGATGTTGATGAAATGTTACGTATGGTAGATGCTTTAGCATTCCACCAGACTCATGGCGAAGTGTGTCCAGCGGGTTGGAAAGAAGGCGATAAAGGTATGACCGCTAACCCAGAAGGTGTTGCGTCTTACTTGACTGATAATGCGGATTCACTATAGATTATAGTGAATTCTAAAAACAAAAAAGCCGCTTAATAGCGGCTTTTTTTATGAGTTAAAGTCTATAAGTTATTCACTTACAAAAATTTATCTCTGTAAATGTTGCAGCTTACTTTCAACGCCATCCCACTCTTCTGCATCGGCAGGAGCTTCTTTCATCTCGGTGATATTTGGCCATACTTCTGCCAATTCAGCATTAAGCTCTAAAAATGCTTCCTGCCCTTCAGGTAATTCATCTTCAGAGAAAATGGCATCGACAGGACACTCTGGCTCACATAATGCGCAATCAATACACTCGTCAGGGTGAATAACAAGAAAATTAGGGCCTTCATAAAAACAATCCACTGGGCATACTTCAACGCAGTCTGTGTGTTTACATTTAATACAATTTTCCCCAACAACAAATGTCATGGTGGTAAAGCTCCTAATATTCTGTCAGTTCAGTGTTTTTGCACCGTTTAATAATGGCAGCATTCTATCGTTTTTTATAGCTTTGTTAAACATTTTATCGGTAATTACTTAGAATCAATCAATTGATGGTTATAGCCAAAGTGTTGTGCTGGCATTAGTCTAATAACCTGTATTCCATAAGGCCTTATAGAATTGATTTTTTCAGGTCAAATAATATTTCTAGCGCTTGTCGTGGCGTTAGCTCATCGGGGTTGATTGTTTTTAATGTTTCTAATGCTGGATGGGGGGTGCTTGGAAATAATTCATCTTGTTGTGGTGCTATCGCACTGGTGCTACTGTTGATAGTTTTGCTAACCGCACTGGACGAGAGTGGCTTACTACCAGCTGCGTGGTTAGCGATGCTATGGGGATGTTGGCCACTTTCTAATAGATGTAATTGTTGCTGTGCTTCAAGTACAACAGATTGTGGAATCCCCGCTAGCTTAGCGACTTGCAAGCCATAACTTTGGCTGGCAGCACCTTCTTCGATACGATGTAAAAACACAATATTATCATTATGCTCGGTAGCGGATAAATGCACATTGGCCACGCCAGCGACAGATTCGGGCAGGCTGGTGATTTCGAAGTAGTGTGTCGCGAACAAGCAAAGTGCTTGAATATTTTCGACTAAGTGATGCGCACATGCCCACGCCAGCGACAAGCCATCAAAGGTGCTAGTACCGCGACCAATTTCATCCATTAGTACTAAACTGTTTTTGGTCGCATTTTGCAAAATATTGGCCGTTTCCGTCATTTCCACCATAAAGGTCGAGCGACCACCAGCGAGATCATCAGACGAACCGATTCGCGTAAAAATACGATCGACGATACTGATAGTGGCGCTTTTTGCGGGTACATAGCTGCCAATATGTGCAAGCAAGGTAATCAGTGCGGTTTGGCGCATATAAGTCGATTTACCGCCCATGTTAGGGCCAGTAATAATCAACATGCGGCGATCATGGTGTAGGCTCACATCGTTGGGTACAAACGGCGCTGTGCCGGCTAAGACTTCTTCTACTACCGGGTGGCGACCCTGCTCAATAGTGATGCTATTGGCTTCGGTCGGGGTTAAGGTTGGGCAAGTAAATTGTAGCCGGTCAGCTCGCTCAGCTAAAGTATTGAGTACATCTAGCTCCGCTACTGCAGCAGCGGATACTTGTAGCGCTAATAACTGCTCGTTAAGGGTTTCGATAATGGCCTCGTATAAGGCTTTTTCACGGCTGAGTGCTCGGCTTTTTGCTGACAGGGCTTTATCTTCAAACACTTTGAGTTCAGGGGTGATGAAACGTTCGGCATTTTTTAAGGTTTGGCGGCGGATATATTCCACCGGCGCTTTATCCGATTGCGCGCGACTAATCTCAATATAATAGCCATGAACACGGTTATAGCCGACTTTTAACGTGGCAATGCCAGTGCGTTGTTTTTCTTGGGTTTCTAGGTCGACTAAAAACTGCCCCGCGTGACTGCTGATATTACGTAACTCGTCTAGCTCTTCATCGTAGCCTTCGGCAATCACCCCGCCATCGCGAATGACTACGGGTGGGTTTTCGGTAATCGCTTTTTCTAAGAGTGCGACAACATCGGGAAACGTGCTGATATTGCTTGTTAATTGGGTTAATAAAGGATGTTTCTTATTGCTGCTGCCCTCACTAGTCTGGTTGCTGTCATCGCTTAGCAAGGCACCTAGTTGTTCCTGTAACTGTGGGTAAACCGCGAGCGATAATCCTAAGCGAGATAAATCTCGTGGTCGAGCAGAGCGCAGAGCGATACGCCCTAAAATACGCTCCAAATCACCAATGACTTTTAAGGTATCGTGTATGGGTTCAAAGCGATAATTACTCAGCAGGCTGCCAATAGCGGATTGTCGCTGGGTTAATATATCTAACTGCGTTAAAGGGCGGTTAATCCAGCGGGATAGTTGGCGGCTGCCCATAGTGGTGGCGCAGGTGTTTACAATAGAAAAGAGAGTATTGTCTTCGCCGCCGGATAAATTAGTGCACAGTTCTAAGTTACGTCGTGTCGACGCATCCATTAATACCGAATCTTGGCGGTTCTCTTGTTGCAAGCGACAAATATGCGGGAGTGCTGTGCGTTGAGTCTCTTGCACATAAGCCATCACGCAGCCTGCCGCGCCCTTTGCCGTAGGTAAATCTTCGCAACCAAAAGCAATTAAATCGCGGGTGCCAAATTGCTCGCATAACAAACGTTGGGCAGTATCAATATCAAACTCCCACGGCGCACGATAGCGCAAGCCTTTTGCCTTATTGCCAATAGTGGTGTTTTCTAATTGTTGGTTGAGTAATAATTCCGCAGGGTTTAGCCGTTGTAATTCTGCCTCTAGCGCTGCTTCAGACTCTACTTCTAATACATAAAAGCGACCACTGCCCACATCTAAACTGGCAATACCGTAAACGCTGTCTTCGCCACGTGTTTCACAAGTCACCGCCACTAATAAATTATCTTGCTTCGCATTCATTAGTGCTTCGTCGGTCACTGTCCCGGGTGTCACAATACGCATCACTTTACGTTCGACAGGGCCTTTGCTCGTCGCAGGGTCGCCCACTTGCTCACAAAGCGCTACCGATTCGCCTGCTTGCACTAACTTGGCTAAATAACCATCCGCAGCATGGTAGGGAATGCCGGCCATAGGGATTGGCTCCCCGCAAGATTTTCCACGAGAGGTTAAGGTAATATCTAAAATTTGCGATACGCGTTTCGCATCATCAAAAAACAACTCATAAAAATCCCCCATCCGATAAAACACCACCTCATGAGGGTGCTCAGCTTTAATGGCTAAGTATTGTTGGATCATGGGGGTATGTTGTGCGGTATTGGTGGTCATAACGTGGTCTTTTGAATGGGTGAATATAATAATCTGGCTGGGATAGAAAATAATAGCTGCTAAGGATACGTGTATATTTCTCATGAGGCTAGTTATGATATTCAGATTAAGCGTCTCAAAACGGTGCTAGAATTGGGTAAACATCCGCTCGCGTAATCACCCAGTGATAGGGCCTAAGGTAATGTGTATGGCAGAACGAAGATTTATATAGTGGATGTGTATTTACGCGCCTAATTTTGATCTATTCTTGATCAGTGTAGAGCGATATCGTAGGTAAAAGCTAAACATGACACAATTGTTGATTGCCCAGTGTTGATTGCCCAGTATTCCCTTATTCTATGAGTGATATACTGTAAAATGAAAGTCGGGTGAAAATCGGGTGAAACATTGTTCTTAAGTAAAACAGTACAATAGTAAGTTAGCTGAAAAAAACACTCACTCCACAATGCATTGCGAAGAAAAACACCAGCGGTTCAGCATAGAGCGCGGGTTGAATAATAAAGAGATATAGCGAAATCAAAAAACCAATAAAAAACAATTCGCTACACATAAATAGCAATAATGGAAAGCCAAACAGTCAATGACCGATAGCACACTGACCTTATCCCAACTAGAACAATACCTCTCAAAAGCTGCTTGGATCTTAAAAGGCCCAGTCGATGCCTCTGACTTTAAGGTGTACATCTTCCCGTTACTTTTCTTTAAACGCATATCTGATGTCTACGATGAAGAGTACCAAACTGCCCTTACAGAGTCGGACGGCGATACAGAATATGCCACCATGCCTGAAATGCACCGTTTTGAAATCCCAGAGGGTTGTCATTGGACAGATGTTCGTGAAACCACCACCAATGTGGGGCAGGCTATCGAGAAAGCCTTACGCGGCATAGAGCAAGCCAACCAGGAATACCTCTATGGGATTTTTGGGGATGCGCAGTGGAGTAACAAGAATAAGCTTTCCGATAGCTTGTTGATCAACCTGGTCGAACACTTCTCCCAATACACCTTAGACCGAGAAAACGCGAACCCCGATATGTTGGGTAATGCCTATGAATACTTGATCAAGCATTTCGCCGACCTAACCAATAAAAAAGCAGGGGAGTTCTATACCCCTCGCTCAGTTGTTCATCTATTAGGCTTGATCCTCGATCCGCATGAAGGTGAAACTATTTACGACCCTGCCTGCGGTACAGGTGGTATGTTATTGGAGTGTGTTGACCATCTAAAGCACAATCACGAAGATTACCGCACACTCAAACTCTACGGCCAAGAAAAAAACCTCACATCCAGCGCTATCGCCAGAATGAACATGTTTTTACATGGTATTGAAGATTTCGACATTCTCCGTGGCGATACCTTGCGCAACCCGGCATTCTTTGAGGCCGACGGCCTGCAAACCTTTGATTGTGTTATCGCCAACCCCCCATTCTCACTAAAAGAATGGGGCGCAGAAAACTGGGCTAATGATCCCTTTGGCCGCAACATTGCAGGCGTGCCGCCTAAAGGCAATGGCGATATGGCATGGGTGCAACACATGGTGAAATCCATGAATAGCACCGGTCGCATGACCGTAGTGCTGCCCCACGGCGCATTATTTCGTAAAGGGGCCGAAGGGCGAATTCGTCAAGCCTTACTGGAGCAAGACATGTTAGAAGCCGTTATTGGTTTAGGCCCTAACGTCTTCTACGGTACTCAACTAGCTGCCTGTGTCATGGTGTTCCGCCAAAACAAACCCAAGAAAAAGCAAGGCAACATATTATTCATTGATGCATCCGACCAAATTCGCGTAGGTCGCGCACAAAACTTTTTAGAACCACACCACGTACAGCAAATTTACAGTTGGACCAAAGCGTATAACAACGTAGAAAACTATGTAAAAGTCGCCACCATGGCCGACGTAAAAGAAAACGACTACAACCTTAATATTCCGCTTTACGTTGAAAAAATTATTGAAGACAATCTACCCAGCGTAGAAGAAGCCATGGCAGATGTAAAAACTGCGTGGCAGGCCAGCCTAGAAGCAGAAGAAAAATTCAAAACACTATTAAAAAAGTGTGTAGGCTGAGTCATGGATTATAAGCAGCTACTTCAGCAGCCAGAAGGGCGTCGATTAGAGTTTAAAGCGTCTTTGCCGAGTAAATCCGATTTAAGCAAGACCATCATCGCCTTCGCTAACGATGCTGGGGGTGTGCTGCTAATCGGCGTAAAAGAGTCACCGCGAGAAATCAGTGGTTTACCCGAGAGTGACTTATTAGCGTTAGAAGAAAAAATCAGCAACCTTATTTTTGATAACTGCCATCCCATTATTAGCCCCGAAATAAGCATCTTGACTATCGATGAAAAATTTCTCATCAAGGTTCAAGTGCACCGAGGAGGCAATGTTCCGTATTACCTGAAATCCAAAGGTAAAAACAACGGCAGCTATATTCGCGTGGGTTCATCCAATCGATTAGCGACAGAAGACATTATTCAAGAAATGGAACGGTTAAAGCGTAACATTTCTTTTGACAGCGAACCCAACCTAGAAAGCCATTATGCAGACTTAAACGTAAATAAGCTCAAAACCGTTTATGAACAAAAAACGGGAGAAAAATTAGACGACGCCGCACTTAAAAAACTCCACCTGCTTAAAAAACACCAAAACACACTGAAACCGACCAATGCGCTATTGTTGCTTTGTGATGATCCCGTAAAATCAGCAATATTCCCCTACGCAAAAATAGAATGCGGGCGATTTTTGGGCACAACAGTCGACACTTTTATCGACCGAAAAACCCTAGAGGGTAATCTTATTGAGCAGGTCGAAATGGCCTATGAGTTTGTCTTGCGCCATATTAATCAAAGCGCGGCCACAGAAGGGGTGTATACCCAAACCCGCTGGCAATACCCGGTAAAAGCCATCCGCGAAACCATCCGCAACGCCGTCATACATCGTGATTACTCGTTAACAGGTAAAGATATAAAAATCGCTATTTACGACGATATGGTAGAAATTACCAGCCCCGGTAAACTTCTGCCCTCTATCGAATTTAACAACATGGAAGCGCGCCAATCGGATATTCGTAACAAAGTCATCGCACCATTTTTTAAGCACCTAGGGTTAATCGACCAATGGGGTAACGGCCTTAAACTGATCGCCGACGAGCTTAAACAATACCCCGGCATAGGCTTACGGTGGTCTGAAGTGGGGCTACAGTTTCAGGTGCAGTTTGTGATTAATGATTTTGTCGCCGCTCCGGCGAAAATCGAAGAGGCTAAATCAGCCGGGCTAGAGTCAGGGCTAGAGTCGGGGCTAGAGTCGGGGCTAGAGCCAGATATCGAATCTACACTAGCAAACCGTATTCTAGCGGTGCTGTTAAAAGGCGAACAAAGCAAGAGCCAAATCGCCAACAATCTTGGCCATACATCAATATCCAGCAGGCTCAACCTGCGTATCAATGAGCTATTAGATCAACAGTTTATAGCAAGAACCCTCCCCGATAAGCCCAATAGCCGTTTACAACAATACCGCTTAACCGACCAAGGCAAAGCTTTTTGCGTACGCAAAGGCAGCAATAAAACATGACAGCTCATCAAAAGGTGTAAAAAAGGAAGAAAAAAAGGTGTCGGAGGGATTTAATATTGATCAATTGGGTTGTTTTTAAATCCCTCCGACACCTTTATTGTTACACCTTTATTGTTAAAGCGCGTGGTGTAGGCGATGCCTAACTATGTATTTCCCGCAAAAGCACCACAAGACGCAATAGATTGGTTTGGTTCTAAAAAACTAAAGCCCAGCTTTGATTACCGTGACGTGTACCGAGAAGAGCATGCCTACGCCTTTGTGGTTGCTAAAGTAATGCAGATGGATGTATTGCAAAACATTTATGACGAGCTTAACAGCGCGTTAAAGAATGGTTATACCTTTCAGCAGTTCAAAAAAACCCTAACCCCCACATTACAAAAAGCCGGTTGGTGGGGTGAGAAAGAAGAAACAGACCCGCACACAAAAGAATCCCGTGTAGTGCAATTGGGTAGCCCTCGTCGCTTAAAAACAATTTGCCGTGTGAACATGCGCACGTCTCGCGCAGCGGGTCAGTGGCAACGCATCGAGCGCACACGTAAAAGCCATCCCTATCTGGTATATGAGTTAGGGGCAAGCCGTGAACATAGAGAGCAGCATGTGCGGTGGGCGGGAATTATATTGCCTATCGACGATCCCTTTTGGCAAACCCATTACCCGCCAAACGGCTGGGGCTGTAAATGTCGTGTGCGACAAGTTAGTAAACGAGAATACCAACGCTTAAACGCCACAGGCCGCTACTTAACCGAAGCCCCAGCGATCAAGCGTAAAGAGTGGATCAACAAACGCTCGGGTGAAGTGCTTCAGGTACCCGAAGGTATTGATCCCTCGTTTGATATGAATGTCGGTACCGCACGACAGCACTATATACAGAACTTAATTACCACCAAGCTCAACAGCAGCCATGCCGCGATAGCTAATGTCGCCGCCAAAGAACTAGTGCATAGCCCTGCGTTTGCTTACTTCTTATCAAAGCCCGTAGGCAATTATCCCGTAGCCAGTATGGATGCGACATTAAAGCAGCGTAAGCGCAGATCGAACAACAGTC
>JBLHVX010000038.1:0-13251 GCA_047628835.1 Granulosicoccus sp. | reverse complement strand
TGGCTACTATTCTGCAGCAACGATTAACTTAATCGCTTTAGTCACTTCACTATGCACCTGAATATCAACCGCATATTCGCCTACATTGCGCAAAGCGCCTTCTGGCAAACGTACTTCAGATTTTTCAATAGCTACGCCGGCAGCAGTCACTGCATCAGCGATATCGCGGGTACCGATAGAACCGAATAGCTTGCCTTCTTCGCCTGCACTTGAGGTGATAGTTACTTCAAGATCAGTCAATTTCTCAGCTCGTACTTCAGCTGCTTTTTTGCTTTCTGCTTCAGCCGCTTCTAATGCAGCACGACGCACTTCAAATTCCGCTACGTTAGCAGCAGTTGCAGATAATGCTTTGCCGTGAGGGATTAAATAGTTACGACCAAATCCTGCCTTAACAGCGACTTTATCACCAATACTACCTAATTTACCCACTTTTTCGAGTAGAATAACATCCATCTCGCAATCCTCTTTAATGTAATTTTTATGCAATCACTGTTTTTGCAGTCGATCGCGAAAATTTAACCACGCATCTAAAAAACCAATACTCATGACTACTGGCATCAAGAAGAGTGTCAGAATATAAAACAGTATTAACCACTGCGCGCCCAATGCTCTCTGGCGAACCACTTCGTGAGCAACCGCTGCTGCAACCAATAACAGGGGGAGCGCCAAAATGTTTGACCACCACCAATATTGATCACCTTGGTAACTCAACAGTACATTGCCTAAAAAGCAGACCACTGAAAAACCAAGGCCCAGCCGTAAACTGCGAAACTCTTCACCAAACCCATCAGGGTTATACGCCAAAGACTGCAACCAACGACCAAACAACACGCCAATCAAGCCGTTTAGCGTCAAGATACACGCCAATAAACCCGACATACCGACCGTAGTCGCTAATGTCAGTAATGGCATCATGGCCTGAGCCTGTTGATCTGACTGACCTTCTTCTGCCTGTTGCTGTTCTAACACCGCAATTCGCTCGATAATATTGTCTGACATAGTAGCGACAACATCAGGAGCGACCCATAGGGTCGTCATTGTAATCAACGTAGCTACGGCAATGGTTGAAAGCATCATTGACGACAACGAAATCGTTGTCCGCAATATCAGTGCGGATATATAGATCACCAGTAATGACAACAACGCCACCCACGTGATCAATGAATCCCCTTTTTCAAACCATAACGACAATAAAGCTGGAACAGCACCGACAAGCAAAATAATCACGCCTTCGGTAGCGCCTTTACGCAATGTGGTTAACGCAACGACAGCAGGAGCAAGTAGCGGGATAATAGCTCCCAATATAGCAATGGCTCCTGCCTGAAGCCGCCCACGCATCATAAATTCAGCTAGGGCGCGCATCATATATTACCTATCGTGACTATCAGTATAAGGAACTAAGGCCAAGAAACGTGCGCGCTTAATAGCGGTTGACAACTGGCGCTGATACTTAGCCTTTGTACCTGTAATACGACTAGGAACGATTTTACCTGTCTCTGAAATATAGGCTTTTAAGGTTTCCAAATCTTTATAATCGATTTGCTTAGTGCCTTCAGCAGTAAAACGACAAAACTTACGACGACGGAAAAAACGAGACATCTTATGCTTCTCCTGCTGCATCAGAAGCTGGAGCTTCGGATGGTTGTGGTTTCTTCTGTTCTTGAGCTGGCTCAGAACGCTCTTCGCGACGAGTACGACGCTCACGACCTTCTTTTTCTACTTTCATGATCGGCGATTCTTCAACAACCGCTTCATCAGTACGAACCACCATGTGACGTAATACCGCATCGTTATAACGGAAAGTCGTGGTTAGCTCGTTTAATACCGCATCGCTACATTCTACATTCATCAAAATGTAGTGCGCTTTATGGATTTTGTTGATCGAGTACGCTAAATGACGACGACCCCAATCTTCTAGACGGTGAACTTGACCACCTTCTTCGTTGATTGAAGCAGTGTAACGCTCAACCATACCGGCGACTTGTTCACTCTGATCAGGGTGTACAAGAAATATAATTTCGTAATGACGCATATCTTTTCCTTACGGGTGAATGCTTCCTCTACGTTGCCTAACAGGCGAAAACAATGAGTGAAGCAAGGAACACAGGGTTGATCCTTTACGAATCGCCCCCAACATAATCCCTGTGAACGGCCTTTTGTAATAATAAACATCACAAGACACAAAAACACAGGGGCGCGAATTGTAGAGTATTTGCACAACAGATTCAACGAAAAACCATATTTACACTGTTTTCCCTTAACTATTGCCGTACAACATTGCCGTTGTCATGATTTTTTTATATTTACCCGCTATTATTGCAGCGCGATAATCAACTGTCAGACTATTTATTACTGAGTGATCACTACTAGATCACTAACTAGACATGACTACTAGATTGTCGCCGATCAGATTAATAGGCCATAACGTTCAACCAAGAGACTTAAGCCACTATGAAGCCATTTGTTTTCAACACCACCAAATCCATTATTAATGAATCAGGTGCACTCAAAAATATTGCAGAGATCTGCCGCCAAAACCATATTAGCAAACCGCTCGTCGTCACCGACCAAGGTATTGTGAGCGTGGGTTTAATGGCAAAACTAGAAGATGCATTAAAAGCTGGCGACATGCCATACAACAGTTATGCCGATGTAAAAGCTGACCCACCAGAGGCGGTAATTTATGCCGCACTGGATGTATTAAAAGCAGGCGGCAATGACGGCGTTATCGGCTTTGGCGGTGGTAGCTCGATGGATACCGCAAAGTTAATCGCGTTAATGGCGAAGTCAGGCGAAAAATTAGACGATATTTATGGTGTAGGTAATGCCAAAGGCCAGCGTCTACCACTCATTTTGATCCCCACTACCGCTGGCACCGGATCAGAAGTCACGGCAGTAGCCATTGTGACCACCGGCGAAACCACTAAAGCCGGTGTAGTAGCGACTCAACTTTATCCCGACGTTGCTTTACTCGATGCTGAATTAACCGTTGGCCTACCACCACACATTACCGCTGCAACCGGTGTAGATGCGATGGTACATGCCATCGAAGCATACACCAGCAATCGCCTTAAAAACCCCTATGCCGATATGCTTGCCAAACAAGCGCTAACGCTATTAAGCGAAAACATTATGACCGCCACTCACGACGGTAAAAATGTCGAAGCTCGCCAAGCCATGCTGCTAGGTGCTTGCTTAGCCGGCCAAGCATTTGCCAATGCACCTGTTGCTGCGGTTCATGCCCTCGCTTATCCTTTAGGCGGTCACTACCATATTCCTCACGGACTCAGCAATTCATTAGTTTTACCTTACGTGATGCGTTTTAATGCACCAGAAGCGCAAACACTGTACGCAGAACTAGCGCCATTTATTATGGGTCACGCCGTTACAGGTGACGCTGCTACTGTCACTGAAGCACTGATTGCTCATATCGAAAAATTGATTGTAGATCTTGGACTACCCAATACACTCAAAGATATGAAAGTACCAGAAGCTGATTTACCTAAGCTGGCTAGCGACGCGATGAAGCAAGAGCGTTTGTTGATGAATAATCCACGCCCTGTTAGCGAAGCAGATGCCCTCGCTATTTACCAAGCAGCGTTTTAAGCTACGCTTATGACAACGTCATGCCGGATAGAGTCCGGCATGACGTTTACTCCTTCACTTACCCCTCAACTGACCCATTCACTTAACCCCTCAACACCACTTAGCCACCCATAACAAAAGACATACTTTTAGCTATTCCGTAAATTTTAGAACGCCACTCTATTCCATCAGTAAACCGATAACCATTCACTCTTGGCGACTTTCCGTAACGTAGAACGCTATTAAGAGCCACGTGTTTTCCCTCCCGACCTCCAAAGCAAACACCCACAATCGCGACAGCAACATATATATGTTGATTTAAGCGACACTGTAAGCGAAAGTAACTTATAGGCATTAAATGCAATAGCTGCAAATTAAGTAACTTATAGATAAATTGTCCAGTATGA
The DNA here is from genome assembly GCA_047628835.1 of Granulosicoccus sp. Classification (GTDB taxonomy): domain Bacteria; phylum Pseudomonadota; class Gammaproteobacteria; order Pseudomonadales; family Cellvibrionaceae; genus Endobugula. The sequence goes on along the minus strand of JBLHVX010000038.1, from coordinate 9,259 downwards.
AACATCCTGATTTTGCAGAACGCTTCACTCAAGCAGTCACGTTATCCGGCGTCGAGAGCACCCAGAAAGCACTGGGGAAATTACTTGGCGTCAGTGAAGTGATGATCTGGAGTTACCGCAACGGTGAGAAGCTCCCACGCATGGCAATGGCTTTAAATATGGCCGAAGTGTTTGGCGTATCTATTGACTGGTTATTACAAGGTCGTGGGCAACCTATTTACTATGCCGTCAAAGAAGACAGCCCCGAATACCATATCCAACCACTGCGTAAATCTACCCAAGATATTGTCGATTTTGTTGAGACTCTCTCTGAAGTCGAACGCAAAAAAGTACTACAAATTCTTGAGTTAACGTTCTCCGGTCACCGTTAACTTCGCTGCATTGTAGCGGTAATAAGGCCTGCCCCAATTAATGAGCCACCCCCAATTTTATTAAACCTAAATACCGCAGTTGAATTGTTGCGAGGGTGGCTAAGGTGCAGAATATAAAGTGATTTTTTGCTTTTTTCTGCAAATTCGTAGCCACCCTACGGATGCAGCCTAAAAAAGTAAAAAACGCTTTAGGTTCCGCATCTTAGACAGTCACAGTAGATTCAACTGTGGCATTTAGGTTATAGCACCAAAAACAATGTAGCCGATGCTGCCAATACCGCGCCTAAACCAAGCAGAGACAGTGACATAGCAACAAAATCGCCTAACAGAACCCCAGACACTAAAGGAATAACTGATTTTTTCCCGTGAGTCATTGCCTGCCCCACCACCAAAATAACCGTAGGGCCGGGGATAAGAGCAAACACAAGCACAACGGATATAAACGCGATCCACACTTCAAAAGTCATGATATTCACTCTATATGCGATGAGATATTTTTATAACTGCTTACTGATCAATACGGTTAGCGTCTCTGCCTGAGCGCTTCAAACAAGCAGATCCCCGTCGCTACCGAGACGTTCAAACTACTCACTTCACCCATCATCGGAATGCGAATCAGCGAATCGCAACGCTCGCGAGTCAGACGGCGCAGACCTTTACCTTCGGCTCCCATCACAATCGCCAGCGGCCCAGTTAAATTCATTTGAAAATGATCTTGCTCCGCTTCGCCAGCGGCACCGACTAACCATACACCTTGAGCTTGCAACCATTCGAGTGTGCGAGATAAATTAGTGACCCGTACCAACGGTAACACTTCCGCAGCTCCACAGGCCACTTTAACCACTGTGGGAGTCAGTGAGGCCGAATTGTCTTTTGGCACAATCACAAACTGCACCCCAGCCGCTTCGGCAGAACGTAAACAAGCGCCCAAATTATGTGGGTCGGTGACGCCATCTAACACCAAAATAAACGGTAACTGACCTTGCTCTTTTAGTTTTGGCAGACGACTTTTGAGATAATCTTCGTCGTATACCTCGGTAGCATTCACCACAGAAGCAATCACGCCTTGGTGATTACCCTCGATCATGGCATCGAGCTTTTCTCGTTCGAGTATTTTTACAGTAATACGATTTTTTTCTGCCACCGAGCGAATAGATTGCAAACGCTGATCGTTACGCCCTTTTAGCAACCATAGCGTTTGGATACGCTGAGGAGACCCATCCACCAATGCCTGAACGGCATGTAAACCGTAGACGATACTGTCGTCATTATTCATATTACTTTATTCTCATTATATTATTTCGCCCATTTAGCACAGCTTGTGTACCGGACGGCTGGAGCAGCGCGAAAACCGTCTCAATACGCGTACTTTTGAGTGCTATATGACACTATTATGTGCAACACATTTAAAATGGCTCACTGCCATACATCGCTAGGGTAGTTATAGAACAAGTTCCATCTCCACCGCTAATTTTGAAAAGCCAAATTTCTCATAAGCTCGAATAGCCGATTCATTACACGCGTATACATCGAGGTAAAAATTACGAATACCGCGACTGACACCCCATTCAGTTAATTCTTTAACTATAGATTTAGCTATGCCACAACCTCGACTTTTTGGCTCTACGTAAATAAACCCCAAGTAACAATGTAATTCATGAGTATGGTAGTTCTTTGAGGGCCGAATCTGAGCGTAACCACAACCTACTATTAGACCTCCCTCCTCCACAACAATTAGATACGAATCAGCGTCTGCTATCAGGCTACCCATATCATAATATGTTGTACCCTTGTCTTTTATTGACCTATCGTAAGGTCTTTCTGAACCTATAATAGACTGCTCTAACTCAAGCAAACGCAAGATATCAGTTGTCGTGGCTTCTCTGTACGTTATTTTACTCAACTCCAAACTCCGTCATGTATTTTTTCACATAACACTGCATTCACATAACACTGCAAACACAGACGAACCCGGCCCACGCTTTTTGTGAGCGATTGTGATTCGCCTTGCTATATATTTTAATTTATCTCTAAGCTAAGAAACGCAGTTCCTAGTATTGGATTAAACGTAACAGGTTTATCTGGTTTAAAGCCGTATGACTTATATAGAACTAATGCTGACTCAAACTCGGGCAATACATCGAGACACATTTTTTATAATCACTAGCTTTGGCTTCCTTTATAACTCGCTCTACCAACATTGAGCCAAGTCGATTGCCTCGTGAATTAGGACGAACATACTCTCGCTTCATCTCACAGGTGCTATCACTTACTTTCCTATAGGCAGCACAACCAACCACCTCGCTTCCAATCCATGCGAGGAAATACCTGCTCCCGGAATATCATATTTTTCCGATAGATTAGTAAACTCCTTCTCGTTTTCCTGAAAATCCAAATTAACCGAGGTACGACTCCATACTCACGGTAGATATCTAGCACCTCGTCCAGCTCATTCGAAAAATCGACTCGCCTAACTTCAATCGATCATTTACTTCCTGTAATAGATTCGAATTTAATACGTATCACAACGCGCATTAAAGGCTGTCTAATTCATAAGTGACCGACACCGATGCACGCACCGTAATATCGCCCGAGCTAATCGGCGGTGGTGCATAAGTATCCTGAGACAACGCCATACTACTTCTTGCCATTGTCTTCATTTGCACACGCTCTTTAGAGGCAGAGGCATTATCTAAATGCAGTGATAAGGTGCGCTTAATGCGATCACCGCTGGCCGCCACTAATACATCAGCATCAGCTCGTGCGTTTTCCATTGCTTGCGTAATGGCTTGCTGGCGATACTGTCTCGCGTTAAACAAACTAAAATTGATCGAGTTAATTTGGTTCGCACCCGCTTCAGTAGATGCACCAATAATATCGCCGATAATATCCAACTCTAGCGTAGTAACATACAAGGTATTCGTGACTCGATAAGCAATAATTTTTGCCTTCCAACTACCGCCCGCACCTTTGGGTCGATTCGACCACACCGGCTGCACCTGAAAATTTTGCGTTTTATAATCGCTGTCACTCAAGCCTAAATTAGCCAATGCATTTGTCAGAGAATTCATTTTACGCGTATTGTCGGCGACCGATTTTTTAGCAGTCGACGATTCTGTAGTCACCCCCAACGACACGGACACTTGATCTGGCGGCACCATCAATTGCGCTTCACCGCGCACAAAAAGTTGCGCTACTGCTGGCCCCGCCATACTTGACTGCGACGTCTCCGCATTCGCAAGCTGTGCCCAACATACGCTGACAGCTAATAAACTCAATAAAGTCTGTTTTATCATTTTCATTTTGCCCCAAACACGCGTTCCAATAATTCGGTCGTACGTTTAACCGGGTTTTGGCGAATAGCCGCTTCTTCTTTGCCAAGATAATGAAAAATACCCTCTAATCCGCCATCAACAACATGGGACACCAAATCAGCTTTTACATCGGGCACAAAGGGAATATCTTTATAGTCGCCCATCACATCGTCGTACAACTTCACTGCTCCCACTTCCGACATACTATTTTGCACGATGGGCTTCATTTCCTTGGTTAATGCCGGGGTCATTTTCTCACGAAAATATTCGGTTGCCGCGTTATCGCCGCCATTATAAATCTTACGTACATCGTCAAAAGACATCGCTTTAATCGCATCCACAAACAAGGCTTTTGCTTTTGGCGTGGCATTTTCGGCCGCACGGTTAAGACTGACTTCAAGGTCATCCATACGGTCATCCAGACCCACCTTAGCTAACCATTTTTTTACGGTGTGCAGTTTTTCGGGTAAAGGGATGCGAATCGCCGAGTCTTTATTAAAACCGTCTGCCGCTGCCAATTGATCAACCACTCTTTGGCTGCCAATATCTAACGCTGCTTTAAATGCCGCACTCAAATCTTCAATAGAAAGTGACGAGGCATCCGTATTAGCCACTACAGACTCAATCTGTTCTGAAGAGACATTATTGCCCACGATTTCTTTTAAGTCATCGAACCACCCAGCCGACGCGTAATGGCTCACGCTAATGGCGGTAATGGCAAGCGTACCGACAAGATAGGCTCTTATAGTCATCGTGGCAATTCCTTATTGTTCGTTGTGTGGAGAGACATAAATAGACGCTCACTTTACCATGCTACCTACTGGCCGCCTAGGAGCCTGTCGGACTTAGGAGATCGTAGCGAGGCAGTGAGAGATAGAGGGCATTTTTTCGGTCATTTGACGCGAATAGTGGGCCTATTCTACGAAAATGATCGGGAAAACGCACCGATTTCTTGCTGCCGCAGTAGATCCGTCCTAAGCCCGACAGGCTTCTAAGATCCTGTCGGACTTAGCAAAAATCTACGGCGGCTTTTAGGTTAAACGACTCTTTCCATATACCCTACTAGACGGGTAATGGTAGAATGGCGACATGTCCTCATTAATCCCCGAAAGACCACTACTTGTATTCCCATCGTTGGCGGCCACTATTGGCCTCGAAGAAGCGGTGTTGCTGTCGTTACTAGATGAACTTACTAACTTACAGCCTGGGCGTGAAAGTCGTGGATATATTTGGCATGAACTGTCAGGCGATCAATTATCACGCTGCATGCCCTTTTGGGATGACCTTGATATTCAACGCGTGAGCCAACGTTTACGTGACCTCGGCATTATTCTGCTGGTCTCTGCCCCTTATGGCCAAAGCCAACTACTCAAATTCGCTTTTAATCAACAAACTATCGAGCAGGCAAAAGACCACAGTGGCCATAACGACAATGCTCAGGCAGCCGTACCTGCAAGCGTACATACACGCATTAATAACGATCAACACCAGATCAGAGCCAACGATCCTGTCGCGCCTCAAGGCCGACAAGCGTCTCAAGGGGCGACATTATTACCACCCAACTGGCAGCCCGACAAAGACACCGTAGCGATGTTATCGCAACTGAATATCCCAATGCATTTTGTGCGCGAACAACTACCATTGTTTGTGCATTACTGGCGTGAACGTGGCGAAGCGAATCGCACCTGGGGTACAAAATTTATTCAGCAGTTGCAATTTAAGTGGCAAAAACATGTTGCTAAAACTAGCAACGCCACCCCCCTTCCTACACACTGGCAGCCAAGTGATCAGCTGCAACAGCAGATTGTACAAGAGGGTATTCCTGCTGTTTTCGTCAAAAAGTCATTGCAACGCTTTTCGCTATATCATCAAAAATCCGGCGCAATCAATACCAATTGGGATATGCCGTTTTTCTCGTGGTTAAAAGAAGATTGGGAAAAACAAGATACGCCGTTCCTGAATAAAAAACGCAGCACGTCAATGTCAGCAGACTGGAAGCCCGATCAGCATACGCTCATATACCTAAATACCAGCCAAGGTATCGACCTATCGTTTGTCGATGAATGCACACCCGAATTCATTCATAAATGGATAGAGAAAGGCGCACTACATTCTGAATGGGGCACATTATTTGCGGAGCATATTATTCAGCAATGGCGATTTGTCCAGGCAGGGGTAGAACGCAACAAGCACCCCGAATTAATTAAAGAAGGCTGGCAACCTTCGGCAGACTGTATGGAAATGTTAACGGTACATGCTGATATCGAACCCGCCTTCATTCTTCAGCAAGTCGGTGAATTTATTTTATATTGGCGTAACCGCGCTCAACCCATGCACAGCTGGGATAACATTTTTTTACGCCACGTAAAACATCAGTGGAAACAACATTATGAAAGACAGCAATCCTCTTCTGGAACAGGTCGCACAAAAGATCGCACAGTCGCAGAACAACTTACCGATCGAAGCTGGGCATCCTAACGTAGATAAACGTCACCATCCAAACGATGAACGCGTATTATCGACAGAAGAAAAAGATCAGCTAGTTGATGCTATCAACCAAAGTTTTGAACTGTTACGCCTAAACTATCATCACTTATATTTTAGTGCCTATAGTGAAGTCGATGCGTTGAACTCTGCCAAGCGTTTGTGGATGGAAAGTCTCGCAGCGTTTTCACCCGACATTATTCTGCACGCCGTACATCAGATTATTAAAAGCTCCGATTACCTACCGACTATCAGCCGGGTGATTCGTGCCTGCATGGAATCAGCGACTGAAACTGCATTACCCAATGTGCATAGCGCTTATAACGAAGCGTGCCGCGCGCCATCGCCAAAAATCAATGCCCAATGGAGTCACCCTGCAGTGTACTATGCCGGCAAACAATCGGACTGGTATTTTTTAGCTAACAATATTGAAAGAGTCGCCTTCCCGATATTTAAAGCGCACTACGAAAAATTATGTCAGCAATTAATTGATGGTATTACCTTACCCAAAATCACCCCGCTCGCGTTACCCCATAAAGAAGCCGACGCGCTAAGCAAAGAAGAAAACATTTTACGCATGGCAAAGCTACGGCAAGAAGTGGGTATTTAAACCCTCGTCCCAAAAGTACTTACTTAAGCTCGCCCAAGATGATGTACATACTCGACTACGTATAACGTTGTCACTAAAAGTCAGCGTAACTCATGTCATCAATACTCTATGACAGCACGATGAGTCATACCATGACTAATACCATGAGAAAAACCCTATTATGTTAAGCCCCGAAAAAAAATCTCTTCCACGCGCATTAATCGTCGCCGTGCAATTAGACAGTGTTAGCGATGTTGCATTTGAGTCGTCGTTAGCCGAATTGGCAGATCTGGCAAAGACCTTAGGCCTAGAAGTCATCGGTCAGATTACCCAAAAGCGTTCGTCTTTCGACTCAACGGCATATGTAGGCGTGGGTAAGCGAGAAGAAATAAAAGAATTTTTGACGCTCCAACAATCTAGCGCAAACAATGCAAATCAGACTGACTCGTCGGAAGAAAATAATCCCGTGGAATTTATTTTAGTCGATCATGAAATCTCGCCGTCTCAAGCACTCAACCTAGAAATGGAAGTTGAATGCGAAGTGATGGATCGCACGGTAGTCATCCTAGAGATTTTTCATCGAAACGCCAGCTCACACGCCGCCAGAGTACAAGTTGAAATTGCGCGCCTGACCTATATGGCACCACGCCTACGCGAGGCAGCAAAGCGTGCTGGGCCATCTGGGCGACAACGCAGCGGCGCCGGTGGGCGCGGCACTGGGCAATCACAAAGCCAAATGGATAGCCGTAAAGTTCGCGACCGTATTGCCGAACTGCAGAAAGAAATTGATGCCATGGAGGCGAATCGCGATACCCAGCGAGCACAACGCCAAGGACAAACCGGGCTGACCCAAGTCGCACTGGTAGGCTATACCAACGCGGGTAAATCTACCTTAATGCGCGCCTTAACTGGCAAAGACGTACTCGTCGCCAATAAACTTTTTGCCACACTAGACACCAAAGTACGCACCCTGTATCCAGAAAGTGTCCCGAAGGTACTCGTGAGCGACACCGTGGGTTTCATCAAAAACTTACCCCATGGCTTAGTGGCCTCGTTCAAGTCAACGCTGGACGAAGCCCTTAGCGCATCATTATTGCTACATGTTATTGATGCTGGCGACCCCGGGTTTGAGGCGCAGCTTGAAGTCACCGATAAAGTATTGGCCGAGATTGGCGCCGATAGCGTGCCGCGCATTCGGGTGTTCAATAAAATAGATTACCTAGACGATCCCACTGCACAAGCAGAGCGCACCGCAGAGCTGCAAAACAAATATCCAGACTGTATTGTGCTGAGCGCACGCAACAAGGACGATGTAACCGGACTGCACCAAGCGATTGTAGGTTTTTTTCAACAGCAGCTGATTGAATCCGAAATATTTTTGCCTTGGTCGGCACAAGAATTACGTGGCGAAATATTTGCCTCCTGCGAAGTGCTTGAAGAGCGCGCCGACGCCGATGGTGCAATTTTTCGCTTCCGCGCTGCACCCGAAGTAGTCGCTAGACTGAACGATCTAGTAAACACAACTAAACACACTACATAATGAGAGGGGGTCGCTAATAGCAGCTGATATTAACGGGCTCTATTATTTAGCCACGATCCCTTTCTAATTGTTTTTTGTTTTCTCTTGTTAAGAGAATCTAGACTGGCTATTTATACAAAAAAATACATCCTCCAGCGAGCCATACAGTATGTGCGAATTACTTGGAATGAGTGCCAATGTGCCTACCGACATCTGCTTCAGCTTTGCAGGCCTTAGTCGTAGAGGCGGCGAAACCGGCCCGCACGTAGATGGGTGGGGGATTGTGTTTTATGAAGAAAGTGGCGTTAGAGAATTTAAAGACTATATGCCAAGCTGCCGCTCGGACCTGTCACAGTTTTTAAGTAAATTCCCTATCAAAAGCCACACCGTCATCAGCCATATTCGCCAAGCAAATGTGGGAGGTGTGGGCCTTGAAAATACCCATCCATTTCAGCGTGAACTGTGGGGTCAAGCGTGGAGTTACGCGCACAATGGCCAAGTCCCCAGTGCCTCGGACCTAGAAAATACACGGTTTTTTCCTATTGGTACCACCGATAGCGAGCGTATATTTTGCTGGCTAATGGATTCCTTAGCCGAACGTTTTGATGCCCCACCCGAACCTGCAGTATGGGCGGAATATTTAAGTGACTTGTGCGAATCAATCAATGTTCAAGGTGTATTCAATCTATTGCTCACCAACGGTAATGCACTATTTGCCTTTTGCTCCACTACACTCGCTTGGATCACCCGACGCGCACCTTTTGGCGTGGCCCACTTATCAGATAAAGATCTCAGCATCGATTTTTCAGAAGTAACAACAGAGCACGACATTGTGACAATGATCGCCACTCAACCCCTTACCAACAACGAAGTTTGGCAGACTATGGTGCCCGGCGAATGCCGTCTATTTGTGACGGGCGAAAGTGTCTGGGAGAAAAACACCACCATGTAAAAAACGCCCTACATTACACGGCCAGAAGAC
>JBLHVX010000037.1:0-13324 GCA_047628835.1 Granulosicoccus sp. | reverse complement strand
TTGGCGGTGGGTGGCGTTAGCCATATGGCAACCGACTGGCAACCTTACGCTGACTATATGATGGAAGTTATGTCAGTAGCGGATGGTTTTACTAATCTACAAGGAGAGTATTGCTTTGCGCCGCGCCCAGAGTATCGCCCGCTCACTAAATTTGAAAAACGAGGTGAGCGTTTAGGCCATGGCGTTTGGGACCTGTTGTTTACACGAGAATCGTAAAACTTGAGGCATGAAACGTTGAAAACAGATGCGCTAAAAGGTGTCGGTAATTGTCGGCTAATTTGTTATCATGTGATCTAATTTTCTACCAAACTCATACTTTTATCCCATCCTTTTCCTTCCGATATCATAGGTAACTTACCTCACTATGGATAATCCCTTTTTTTCAGCACTAGAACAACATGCGCTGAATGACACCGTGTCGCTTGAAAAAGCGCTCAAGCACTTGCAATTTGATGCCAACGGCCTCATTCCTGCTATAGCACAGCAGCATAATACGGGTGAAGTGTTAATGATGGCGTGGATGAACCGCGAAGCCTTGTTAGAGACCCTTAATAAAGGACAAGTCTGTTACTGGTCGCGTTCTCGCCAAGCTTTTTGGCGCAAAGGCGAAAGCTCTGGACATACACAACGACTTGTCAGTATGCGTATTGATTGTGATGGCGATACTCTGCTTTGTTTGGTGGATCAGACTGGCCCCGCTTGCCACTCTAACCGAAAAAATTGCTTTTATTTGCAAGTCGAAGACGACCAACTGACGACCATTTCCGTACCATTGTCGTAACAACGTGTTAATAGTGACACATTAAGACTCTTTTTCTATTACCTTATTAATCCGAACAGATGAATACTATGACCACACAGCAAAAACCCGATATGCCCGATGTTGCGGCGACTCAAACCGCACAATTTAATGGCACGCTCGATTGGGTAGGAATGAGTCGTATTGCTTTGCCGCTAGTGATTAACGACCAAGACCTAGGTAATTATCAGGCTCATACGTTTGTAGAAACCTATGTTGATCTGGCGAAACCAGAAGTCAAAGGCATTCATATGTCTCGCCTGTATTTATTATTGGCAGAGTTTTCGCGTCAGCAGATACTGACGATGGATACGCTAAAAACCTTCCTAAAAGAAAAGTTAGCTAGCCATGCAGATATTAGCAGCCAAACGTGCTTGAACATCGAGTTTGATTACCTGATTGATCAGCCAGCATTAAAAAGTGAATATAGTGGCTGGAAAGACTACCCTGTTTCTATTAAAGCTATCTGGAATGGCACGGATATTAGTGTTGAATTGAGTGTAAAAGTCCCCTATTCATCGACTTGCCCATGCTCAGCAGCGTTATCACGCCAACTCATGCAGCAGGCATTTTCGGAAGATTTTTCTGATAACAGCAGCATCGATAAAACAGCCGTTGAGGAATGGTTGCGTTCTGATCGCGGCAGCGTGGCAACACCCCATAGCCAACGCAGTTATGCCGATGTACGTGTTCAGTTGAACCAAGAATGTGACGATTTACCGATTAGTGCGACCATACAAGTGATTGAAGAGGTACTACAAACCGCAGTGCAAACAGCGGTTAAGCGTGAAGACGAACAAGAGTTTGCTCGCCTAAACGGAGCTAACCAAATGTTTTGTGAAGATGCCGCACGTCGAGTGAAGCATGCACTAAATCAACAAGCCATCGTTGATGATTTTTGGGTGCGTATTGAGCATATCGAAAGCCTACATGCACATGATGCGGTATCGGTTGCTACAAAAGGTGTTGTCGGAGGCTATTCTCCGCTATTGCACCGCTAAACTTGCATCACTAAGTAAGTAGGCTTAGGCACGGTTTTTTAACTTATCAACGGTCATCGGCATTGGCCTCGCAAACTACGGGATAACTTTCTTATGACCACACTCACCCTGCAAACTCCCGATGATTGGCACCTACACTTTCGTGACGGCGATATCTTGCAGGAAACCGTAGCGGCAACTGCCCGTTGTTTTCGTCGTGCCATCGTAATGCCTAATTTGATGCCGCCAGTAACAACCGCCAAGATGGCCTTAGAATATAAGCAACGTATTCTAGCCGCCAGCCCGAGCGATAAGCCCGATTTTGAACCGTTGATGACATTGTTTTTAACCAATACCACCACGTCAGAGACTATTCGTGAAGCGAAGCGCGCAGGCATCCCCGCAGCAAAACTCTATCCCGCAGGTGCGACTACTAACTCAGACGCTGCCGTTAGCGCGTTAGATTCGCTGTCACCAATTTTTGAAACGATGGCAGAAGAAGGCATGTTACTGTTGATTCATGGTGAAGTGACCGACCACGATATTGATATTTTTGACCGTGAAAAAGCCTTTATTGATCGCCACCTAGCGATTATCACCGCCAGCTTCCCTACCTTAAAAATTGTTTTTGAACATATCACCACCAAAGATGCGGTCGATTTTGTGATCGAAGCATCAGCGAATGTTGCCGCCACGATTACCCCACAACATTTATTGCTGAACCGTAATGACTTACTCGTCGGTGGCGTGCATCCACACAACTACTGCTTACCGGTATTAAAACGTAGTACCCATCAACAAGCGCTACGTGAAGTGGTCGCAACAGGCAATGTAAAATTCTTCTTGGGCACAGATTCCGCGCCGCATGAAAAACACCGCAAAGAATCCGCCTGTGGCTGTGCCGGTTGCTACAGTGCATGGAGTGCTATTGAGCTGTATGCACAGGTATTTGATGAGCTGGATGCAGTAGATAAGTTAGAAGGCTTTGCCAGCCATTATGGTGCAGACTTTTACGGCTTACCGCGTAATAACGGCACCATTAGCCTTGAGCGCCAAGAATGGCAAGTGCCAGAAGTCATCACCCTGCCCAACGGCAGCCCTATCGTGCCATTTTTTGCGGGTAAAACCTTGCAGTGGAAATTGGTGGGTTAAGTTAGTCGCTTAGCCACATCCTTCGCAAAATACGACAATATTGCATCTGCACCGGCACGCTTAATTGCCAGTAACGACTCTTCAACTACCGACTCGTCTAACTGCCCGTGCTGGATAGCCAGTTTGTGCATGGTGTACTCACCGCTCACTTGATAGGCAAGTGTTGGCATGCGGAATTCATTTTTCACACGATGAATAATATCTAAATAGGCCATCGCCGGTTTTACCATCACCATATCTGCGCCTTCGCTAATATCTAAGGCGACTTCGTGTAAGGCTTCATTGCTATTGGCAGGGTCCATTTGATAGGTCATTTTATTGCCCTTACCTAGGGCGTTAGTCGAGCCTACGGCATCACGAAACGGCCCGTAATAGGCTGATGCATATTTGGCGGCGTAGGCTAGTATTTGGGTGTTAATAAAGTCTTGTTCATCAAGTGCCGATCGTATTGCCGCTACACGACCATCCATCATGTCTGACGGGGCAATCACATCTGTTCCTGCCTCTGCACACGCGATAGCTTGTTGTTGTAGTGCACTCACGGTAATGTCATTTAGTACGTAGCCATTTTCATCAATAATGCCGTCTTGCCCGTGGGTGGTGTAAGGGTCGAGGGCGGCGTCGGTGATGATGCCTAATTCTGGAAAATACTTTTTCAATTCACGTACCGTACGGCAAATTAAGCTATTAGGATTAAACGCTTCTTTACCGTCTAAGCTGCGCAACGAAGGCTCTACGTTAGGAAATAACGCGATGGCAGGGATGCCTAAAGCGACCAACTCTTCTGCTTCCTTTAATAATGTATCTATGGAATAACGATACACGCCAGGCATGGCGTCAACGGCTATTTTCTGGCCAGTGCCTTCGATCACGAACATAGGGTAGATAAGGTCGTCACAGGTTAAGATCGTTTCGCGCACTAATCGACGAGAAAAGTCGGCGAAGCGATTACGGCGTAGGCGGGTAGCAGGAAATTGACGAGATTGCATGGTTGAACATTACCTAGGTGGGTGTAAAAAACACACATCCTAATAAAAACAAGGGTAAAAAGCTATGTTTGCTAGCCACTGCCATTGTAGTGTTATATTCAGCCGCTCGCTGTATGCAATGTTAGGTAATGATCGACGCTGAAAAAGTGACGAAAGTAGCAGAATTTAGTATGGTTTATGTAGGGTTAGTGCAAGCGATGGCAGTTGGGCAGGATAAAAAATAGTCTATCTCATAAAACCCAACGTATAGTTTAACGTAAGGCACATAACGCGCTATAATCATTCCATTGGTTGCTGTTGTCAGAGAAAAGTAACCTATTTGATGGTTCAACAAACTATTGCCAAAGGCTTCGGGGCAGTAGTAACAAGAGGAAATACTCGTGATTATCAGTAAAAAAAGTGTAAAAATAGTTAAGTTTGCCTTTGCAGCAATAGCAGTTTTTGCGTCTGCAATGGCTTTTGCAGCGGTAAAAGATGAGATCAGTGCGCGTTTGTTTCCCGTAGGTGACTTGTGTATGTCGGGTGATGATTGTGCTGCAGCACCGATCGTAGTCGCTAGCGGTCCACGCAGCGGCGAAGATATTTATGGTAAATCTTGTATTGCTTGCCATGCTTCTGGCGCAGCAGGCGCACCAAAACTAGGTGATATCCCTGCTTGGGTGCCGCGTATCGGCCAAGGCATAGATACTTTATATACTCATGCAATTAAAGGTTTTAATGGTATGCCAGCGAAGGGTCTATGTATGGACTGTTCGGATGACGAAATTAAAGTAACCGTTGATTACATGGTGAGCAACTCGCAATAAGCTAGCGTATAGAGATACAAAAAAAACCGCAAACGGTGAACGTTTGCGGTTTTTTTGCTTAACGGCAGGGCCAGAGGTAGATCCCTTCAACCTAGATTTCGTGCCTTAGACAGCCGTAGTAGATCCAACTGCAAAACTTAGGCTCAATCAAACATACCCAAAATACTGTCCATAGCGTCTTCCCCTTTTTGTTTATTGGCTGACGGGTCTTCTTGCCCAAAGCCGCTTCTTTCTAGGTCGTCTTGCGGTAGCTCATCTAAGAAGCGGCTGGGGGTGGTTGGGTTACTTTCGCCAAATTGTTTACGTCTTGCGGCTAAAGAGAGTGTTAGACTGCGTTTAGCGCGGGTAATACCCACATAGGCTAACCGTCGCTCTTCTTCAATGTTGTCTTCTTCTATGCTGTTACGATGAGGCAGGATGTCCTCTTCTACGCCAACGACAAATACATGAGGAAATTCTAAGCCTTTCGCTGCATGTAGCGTCATTAGTTGTACTTGATCCTCGGTATCTTCTTCTTCTTGTCTCTCCAGTAAATCCATTAATACTAGCTTAGCAATCGCGTCTTTGAGGGTGTAATCGCCAGTTTCTGTGAGTGATTGATCGTTTTCGCGATCTAATGTTTGCTGAATAGAGCGTACTAAAAATTGTACATTCTCCATACGCTTTTCAGCCACTTGTGGTGAGCTGGCATGTTGGTGCAGCCAACCAAGATAATCCATATCTTCAAGCATCTCATCAATGGCGGCAATAGGGTCGTTATCCTCTGTGCGCTTTATAATATGACTAACCCAGTCTCTAAATTGCTGTATACGCTGACAAGCACTCGCTGATAGGTGCTGTGTGAGTCCAACCTCGGCCATCGCTTCAAATAAACCGATGTCGCGGTCATTAGCATATTGGCTGAGTGTGACAATAGTGCTGGTGCCTATTTGTCGTCTAGGGGTATTGATGATGCGCAGAAGCGCATTGTTGTCGTCGGGGTTAACGATTAAGCGTAAATACGCCATCACATCCTTAATTTCGGTGCGAGAAAAAAACGAGGTGCCGCCACTCATGTGATAAGGCACTTGGTAATGCTGCAGTTTCAGCTCTATTAGTCTCGCTTGATGATTACTACGATAGAGTACGGCAAAATCTTTGAATTTTGCACGTCGTTGTAGGCGCTGGGCAACAATTTCGGTGGCGACGCGCTCGGCTTCCGTCTCCTCATTGGTCGCTCTTAATATACGAATAGGCTCGCCATACGGCATTTCACTCCATAGCGCCTTACTAAACTCATGAGGGTTATGATCGATTAAGGTATTAGCCGCCTTTAGAATGCGTTGTGTCGAACGATAATTTTGTTCTAGTTTAATGACATTTAAGCTAGGAAAGTCTTCCTGTAGCAGCGACATATTCTCAGGTCTTGCCCCTCGCCATGCATAAATGGATTGGTCATCATCGCCCACCACCGTAAGTGAACCACGATCGCCCATTAATAGTTGAATTAAGCGATATTGGCTGGTGTTGGTATCTTGATATTCATCTACGAGAAGATAACGGATACGTTTTTGCCAGCGTTCGAGTAAATCGGGGTGTGTCATAAAATATTGAACAGGCTGTAATATTAAGTCATCAAAATCGACCGCATTATAGGCTTTGAGTGCCACACTATATTTTTCGTAGACAAGGGCGATCAGCTGCTCGCCAGCACTTTCTGCCTGTGAAAGTGCTTTCTCGGGGAAGGTCAGGTCATTTTTCCAGCTAGAAATTTGGTTATGTACGAGATCAAGGTGATCGCTATTTAAGTCGCCTTCTTTTTGCATGATTTCTTTTAGCAGCGAACGGCAATCTTCACTGTCAAAAATAGAGAATCCAGGCTTGTAACCAAAGAGCTCATGGTCGCGGCGAATAATGTTTAGCCCTAGGTTATGGAAGGTAGATACGGTTAAGCCTCTCCCTCCCTTACCCTTTAATAGGTCAGATACTCGCGCTTTCATTTCCTTTGCTGCTTTATTGGTAAATGTTAGCGCGGCAATATTACGTGCGGAGAGGCCGCATTCTTCTATAAGATAAGCGATTTTTTGTGTTATCACACTAGTTTTACCGCTGCCTGCTCCCGCTAATACAAGGCATGGCCCATCAATATAGTGCACTGCTGCACGTTGCCGGGCATTAAGAGTAGACATGGGAAATAAACCGAGTTTTAGGAGGTAAGAGAGAAGAGTATTCTAGCAATAGGAAGGGTTTGATCCTAGGACTATGTCACCCCGGTATGTTTCTCTTATTCCAAATGTAGATAAGTAGCTAGTGTTCAGAATAATATACGATATAGCTTAAAAATGATGGAAGGCGTGACACGGCTTAGGGTAAAATAGAAACGCTGAGGCGAGCATATCGATAATAAATCGCCCAATGGAGATGTAAGAAATACAAGTGTTTCAGGAGATGTAAGGTCAGTGCAATCAGTAGATCCCCCTAAGAGAGTTTTGTTAGTGGATGATGATCGTCAGCAATTTCTGCTGATTGGTTATCAGCTGTCTGCTGCGCACTACGATAACTACCGTTTGATTTGGTGCCAAGACCTTGACAAAGGCTTAGAGCATATTGAAAATCAAGATTGTGATGTGGTGCTCCTGGATTATCACTGGGGAGTGAATTGTGTTGATTTTATTCAGCGCGCCAACACACTTAATAGCCGAGTCCCGGTTATTGTTATGACCGATGATCGCGAGGTGGATGTCGATCTGTCCGCGATCAGTAAAGGTGCGTCTGATTATTTAGTCAAAGAGAATGTTAATTCCGAAGTGCTCGAACGCAGCATTCGCTATGCTATCGAGCGTAAAAAAGTAGAGCATCATTTGGATCATCTTGCCCATTACGACCACCTGACAGGCCTCCCTAATCGCGCCTTATTTTTAGATCGCTTAGCGCAAATGGTGAGCTTGTCTCAGCGATCTAAACATCAGTTTACACTCATGTATATTGATCTTAACAAGTTTAAAGAAATTAATGATAACTACGGCCATCATGTCGGCGACGGTATTCTTGCAGAATTTTCTTCTCGCTTGCATGCAGCCGTTCGTCGTAGTGATACGGTTGCCCGCATTGGTGGTGACGAGTTTACGGTTATACTAAATAATGTAGGTTCTACACCAGAAGTTATATTTTTAGCACAAAAAATCCTTGATAGTATTCAGCAGCCGTTCTTTATGGATGAAAATGAATTGAATATAGGCTGTAGTATTGGTATTGCTGTTTTCCCTGATGCTGGCGGCACAGTTGAACTACTACAACGCAATGCAGATATGGCGATGTATCAAGCGAAAAAAACAGGTGCGAGTAGTTATCGATTTTTTCTGAATAAAAAGAAAGAAAATACATTAATTGAAAGTATATCGTGTGATGAATTAAGCAAGCAGATAGAGAAGAAAAAAATCACGCTACGCTATACACCAAGAATAGACTTAATCACCAAGCGTGTTGTTGGCGTTGTGGTTTCGCCCATTTGGCACCATGGTGCATTAGGCGTAAAGTCTTATCGGTCATTTGCCAGTCTTATTGAAAATACTGAGAGCATTAAAAACTTAACGGAATGGATGGTTGAAGCGTCGGTTAAAGAATTAAAGTCGCTACATGAGATACATGATTTTACATTTGTTTATGCAATACGACGACCGCAGTTACAGTCTTCTCGCTTTGGTTGTTATGTAAAAGACACTATGAAAAACAATAAGATTGATATGCACTCCACCGAGTTCACTTTTTTAAGAAGGCGTGGCTTTAATAAAGATACTTATTTAAAAGAGTGCATAGAAAATGTTATTGATATGGGTGCAAATGTTAGTTTGCAAGATTTTGGTGAAAATATATTTGGTCTTGATAATATACATAATTATGATGTTTCTTACCTGCATTTTTCGTCTTCTTTTATAATGTCATCATTAAAAAGTAAAAAAGATTTGTTGTTGCTAGAAACCCTCGTATTATTCGCAAACCGCTTAGGCAAGAAAGTTGTCGCCAACGACATTCCTCTTCAGTCAGGTATTGATGCTATGCAATCTATAAATTGTGATTGTGCTCAGGGTGGTGTTGTTGGTGAGGATTTAACTATAAAGCAGCTAACGGCATTATTGAAAAAAAGCACCCCTCCTCTTATGGCGTCTAACGATTAGTGCAGTCCTTGAAAGCTTTTGGCTTAGTGATCAAAGTTTCTAAATGAAATCGCTTCGCTTAACTCTTCTTTTTCAATGCTGTCATTATCTTTCAAATCTGCAATAGTACGTGCTGTTTTTAAAATTCGGTCGTAAGCTCTTGCAGATAAGCCTAGGGTATCTACCGCCTTTTCTAAAAAAAATCGATTGTTTTGGCTAAGATGACAAACACGATTAATTTCTTGCTTGCTGAGACGGGCGTTACATTTGTTTTGTCGTTGCAGTTGTTTTTTTCTGGCAAATTCTACTCGTTGCTTAATAATAGCGGAACTTTCACCTTGAGGTAGTTGTTGCAGTTCGGCCATACTGGTATGTGCAACTGGCACATGTAAGTCAATTCTATCGAGCAATGGCCCAGAAATTTTTTGGCGATAACGGCGAATGTTATCTGGCGAGCAACGGCAATGATGTTTTTGAGAGGTGCTACCAAAATATCCACAGGGGCAAGGGTTGAGCGCAGCGACTAAGGTAAACGCAGCCGGAAATCGTACTTGAGCACTCGCTCTTGAGATATTAATTTCACCGGACTCCATCGGCTCGCGTAATACTTCTAATACTTGTCGTTGAAATTCGGGGCATTCGTCTAAGAATAATACGCCATGGTGGGCTAAAGATATTTCGCCAGGCTTGGGCTGTGAACCGCCCCCCACTAAAGCGACAGCCGACGCAGAATGGTGAGGATGTCGAAAGGGGGGTGTGCTCCATGTTGCGTAGGGATGCCCACATAATGAATGAATACTAGCGACTTCGATAGATTGTTGCGATGTTAGCGGCGGCATAATACTGGGTAAGCGGCTCGCCAGCATGGTTTTACCTGTGCCCGGCGAACCATACATTAGTAAGTTATGCCCGCCTGCTGCGGTAATTTCTAGCGCCCGTTTGGCAAATGGCTGGCCTTTTACATCGGAAAAATCTAATAAATTTTTCACCTCAGGAATAGGATGAGGTTGTGCTTTTGCCAACATGGTTACGCCATGAAGGTGTTCGCATATATTCAATAAGTTTTTCGCGCCATAGTTGCTGCTACCCTCATAACGAGCGGCTTCATGTGCATTGTTACACGACGTTAATAAGCTCCGCTGGCTGTCATGACAAGCGATAGCGGCCGGGAGTATCGCATTGACGTCGCGTAATTCTCCCGAAAGTGCTAGCTCGCCAATAAATTCAAAATGTGCCAAGGGATCGTTGGGTATTTGATTGGATGCGGCAAGAATACCAATCGCAATGGGCAGATCAAATCGACTCCCTTCTTTGGGTAAATCGGCGGGCGCTAAATTGATGGTGATTCTCCGTGCAGGAAATTCAAATTGGCTATTAATTAATGCACTGCGTACGCGGTCTTTACTTTCTTTAACCACCGTTTCGGGCATTCCGACAATGGATAAACTCGGCAAACCGTTAGATAGGTGAACTTCTACGGTGATAAGGGGAGCGTCGATACCGTATCGAGCACGGGTATAAATAATAGAAAGAGACATGTTGCATCCTGCAATGTGATTCCTTGGGGGAGTAATGCACCATTACGATGATGTATTACAGTGAATGTTTTTATATTAAGAGCGTTATAGATGAAAAGCACTTAAAAGAGTTATTTAAGTGCATCCTCTAGTTCTTGTAACTGTTGCTCCAATGCTTCGACTTTTAGGCGGGTTCGTTGTAACACCGCTGCCTGCGCATCAAATTCTTCTCTCGAAACCAAATTCATCTTACGTAGAGTCGCTTCTATATGCACCTTTAATTGTTTATGTGCATCACTACTATGTTCCGATAACGCCGATGCAATAGCCTCGCCAGAAGCGGGCAGATGTTTCGCGACATCATCAAAAAATTGTTTGGCTAAGTGGTTAATCATGATGTGGCCTTAGAAGGATGGTGGTCATGTAATATAGTAACTACTCAGCTCACAGCCAAAATCGCGCTGAACTGCGTTAAAAAATGATTGTTTACACTTGTAAACTCACATGTTCGACTTGTTCAGCACAATGTTGACTGCAATCTGCACAGTTACGGACAGTGCTGAGTAGATACGTCATATATTGAGATGGAAAAAGTATGCGTATCTTCTCTAAGAAAAGCAATGTCTACAATACATCACCTAGTTCGATGAATCTACATTACCACTCGCACCATGGCGCACCATTATGTTGCACCATTGTGGTGCTTTTTCATTTGTCTGTTTTTTATATATTCTGCAAGCTGTTGTTTTATAAGGATTATTTTTTTGGCCTGGTTCGTGCAATATTATTTGCATCTCGAATCGGGGGATGTGTTCTTAAGCGGTTACTCGCTTATATCATTTGTCGGCCTCATAAGTTTATTAAAATAGATTTATAAGAGGTTTAAATATTACTAATAACAATATTAATTAATGCTGGAGAGCGCTAGTGGAAGATCAAATTTTTGAATTGCAATATGCCTTAGACACGTTTTACTTTTTAGTGTGCGGCGCGCTGGTGATGTGGATGGCAGCAGGTTTTACCATGCTAGAAGCTGGCCTGGTGCGGTCAAAAAATACGACCGAAATATTAACAAAAAATGTCGCGCTCTATGCCATTGCTTGCATTATGTACTCTGTTTGCGGTTACGCCATTATGTATCCAGAAATAGGCACGGTATTGTTGGCAGGGATTACCGGCAACGGCGTGACGGGTGCGGAAAAGCCGGCTACTTATGCGCCATCAGCTGACTTCTTCTTTCAGGTCGTGTTTGTGGCCACCGCCATGTCGATTGTGTCTGGCGCGGTCGCCGAGCGCATGAAGTTATGGGTGTTTTTGGCCTTCGCCGTAGTGATGACCGGATTTATTTACCCTATGGAAGGGCGTTGGACGTGGGGCGGTGAACCCGTCTTTGGTCTTTATACCTTAGGCGAGTTAGGCTTTTCTGACTTTGCAGGCTCTGGCATTGTTCATATGGCCGGCGCAGCGGCTGCTTTGTCGGGGGTGTTGTTGCTCGGCGCGCGTAAAGGTAAATATACCGCAAGCGGCTCGGCAGTAGCGATACCGGGAGCCAATTTGCCATTAGCTGCTATAGGTACACTTATTTTATGGTTGGGGTGGTTTGGCTTTAACGGCGGTTCGGTATTGGCGATGTCATCTATCGATAGTGCCAATTCGGTTGCGGTGGTATTTATGAATACTAATGCTGCTGCTGCCGGTGGCTTGATTAGCGCGTTAGTGATTGCCCGCTTACTGTTTGGTAAAGCCGATCTTACTATGGCACTCAATGGTGCGTTGGCCGGCTTAGTGGCTATTACCGCAGAGCCATCAACACCCACAATACTGCTGGCGACTGTTTTTGGTGCATTAGGTGGTTTAGTGGTTGTGTTCAGTGTTATTGCCCTAGATAGGCTGAAAATAGATGATCCGGTAGGGGCTATTTCGGTGCATGGTGTAGTGGGATTCTTAGGCTTGATGTTAGTGCCCATCACTAACCCATTGACTGCTGATGGGGGTGCGAGCTTCTCTGGGCAGTTAATAGGCGCAGCGACTATTTTCGTTTGGGTGTTTGTGGCGAGCTTACTGGTATGGACAGCGTTGAAATATACCGTGGGTCTGCGAGTTAGTGAGGAAGAAGAGTTCGCGGGTGTTGATATGTCTGAATGCGGCATGGAAGCATACCCCGAATTTGCGAGCGCTAAGCAATAGTCGATACGCATCGAGGCTTATCGGGTGATGTAGGCATAAAATGCTGTTATGCTCCACATCTTAGATAAGCCCTCGTTGAGCGCTATTGCTCCTATAAACTGTTTTTATCAAATTTTGTTACCTAAATAACTATTTAATGCCTATTTATTAACTAAGGAAAAGTCATGAAACTCATTACTGCTATTGTTAAGCCATTTAAATTAGACGATGTTCGAGCTGCATTGTCAGAGGTGGGTGTTCAAGGTATGACAGTAACCGAAGTGAAGGGTTTTGGTCGTCAAAAAGGCCATACCGAGCTTTATCGTGGTGCTGAATACATTGTAGATTTTTTGCCTAAAGTAAAAATCGAGCTAGTGATCGATGACTCTATGGTAGATCAGTCGGTTGATGCCATTACCAAAGCAGCTCAAACAGGCAAAATTGGCGATGGTAAAATATTTGTTACTGCTGTCGAAGAAGTGATTCGTATCCGTACCGGTGAAACGGGTTCTGACGCCGTTTAAACATATATTTCAGTTCGTTTGTTTTCTTTTTCAGCCCTGTAGACTTGTTATTTACGGGGCTTTTTATGTTTGAATGTAATGTGTGTGTAGCGTTTTATAACAAACGGGCAAAGAAAACCCTCTTCCAATAACAAAACAGCCTAATAAAAACCCTCATTTTTTACTCTATAAGCCGCTATATCAACTATAACTACTTAGCCAGTGTTGAATATGACTCTCAGGAGAAAAAGATGTCTGACGAAGATTCAAATAATTTTT
>JBLHVX010000036.1:0-13824 GCA_047628835.1 Granulosicoccus sp. | reverse complement strand
GGAATGTCTAATGGCGGCATGATGTCACATGTCATAGGGTTACGATTAGCTGACAAAGTTGCAGCTATCGCACCGGTAATGGCAGGTTTATTTGGTGACGAAGTTACGCCAGAAATAGCGATGCCGACCCTTATTATAAATGGCCTACAAGACAAAACATTTCCTATGCAAGGCGGTCTTCCAGCTGGTCCGTTTGCTAAAAGTTGGGATGGCACACATTTACAACAGGTAAAGTATCAAGGAGTATTCTGGGCAAAAAACAATCATTGCTCTTTAGTTGTCCCCGAAGCACAGTTAACGCCTTTAATTTCTGTATGGGACTATAAGTGCCCTGCAGGAGCGCCTGTAATTCACTATGTCGTTAATGATAATGGTCATGCGTGGCCAGGCGGAAAAAAAGGTAGTCACAGAGGCGACAAGCCATCAACAGCGATGAACGCGACCGATGTTATCTGGGAGTTTTTTAGTCAGCAATCTCTTAAATAATTTATGGGGATTGTGAAGACTAATAAGTTTTCATGAGCCTACTTACTAAGTAGGCTCATAATCTAAACAATTCCTGATTTACGGTAAGGCCAAAAACGTGCCTCTATTCTGTCGCGTCACTTCACGCATTAATGTTGAATATTTAAGCGGTGATTGCCCTGATAAGAAACCGATGGCATGTACGCGGGCAAGGCGTTTTCCGGTTTTGGGATCAGTATTGAGTTTGTTGAGGGTATTAATTACGGGGTCGTAAGAGCCGCCTGAATATTCGTCACCTAATATGTAAATAGACAAGCTGTTGGTTTTTCGAGCATAAGTTTTTAGTGCAATAGTTAGCCCTTCTACGGGGCTGCTGTTACTGCGGCCGCGCCATTGTTGCATCGCTGACAAAATCGCTCTACGGCTACCTGGGGTGTCTTTTCGCCATTTACCCGCTGATGATGACACGAGATAAGTCCCCATGTCGCTCATCACTTGTACGCCTTTTACACGTGGATGATTATCCAGAATGTCATCCATGGTATTAAGTACCTTGCTCCAAATACGTTGCATACTGCCAGAGGTATCGACGATAAAAATAATATATTCGCTATCAACCGGAATTCCGCCCACTTCATCGTCCCGTTCAGTAGCACTCCCAGCTTGTAACGCTGCTCGCTCGCGGGATTCAACAATATTACGTAAGCCATCGGCGGTGGAACTCAGTTGCTGTACTTTATTTTTAGCAGCGGCGATATCGCTATTGAGCGTTTGCTGCTGGCTGGCACTGCTGGCTGCGGCTTGTTGTAATTGCTGAAGCTGTTGTTGTTTATCAATCAGTGATTGGTTTTTCTGTTGTGCCTGCTGCTCTGCTTGAGTCACCGCCTGTATTAAATTGCTGAGTTTTGAGGTGTCAAAAAACTCGCCTTCAGGATTATTTTTTGCCAACAAAACCAATAGAACAATGGCACCAAAAGCACAGCTAATGATATCGAGAAAGGCAATATTAAATACTTCTAGGGGGGCTCGTTGTCGTTTCATAGCAGTCGTTTCATAGTTATCGCTTCATGGCCATGAATCCGCAGGGCTAAGCATTAAGCCGCCGGTGGCAGACGCCCAATTCCAATAAGCTTGGGGCGCTTGCGGATCGCCTTCTAGGGGTAATAAAATAATATTCACTTGCACTCCATCGAGTTTGACTTGCTGCAAGCTATATACAAATAAACGTAAGCGGCACTCGCCAGTAATAGTTTTTGATTTGCCAAATAAGGAGGTACAGCTAGCTAATGAACTAAGGCTTTTAGAACGCTCTCCTAATGTCGGCAAACCATCTGTCACCACATAAAGGTGTGTCATGTTCGGGCTGACTTTTTTTATTTCACTTAATGCGGCTTGTAAATTCGTACCGTTTTGCGGGATGAGCTGCCCAATATTTTTACTGAGTCGTTGCATAGAGCTCGCATTACTCGCGGTGACTCTACTCAGAGTACCGACCCTACTTGCGGTATCGTTAAAACTTACTACGCTAACGTAGGATGTTTTAGGCACCCGTGCCAGCAACCAATTAACCACACGCTGAGTGCGTCGCCATTTTGGCCCGGATTTTTTTTGCGCATCGCTACTAATTTTTCGACGAATAATATCTATGAGTTTTTCATCTGTCATGGAGGCACTGGCATCCACTAAGATACCGATATATTTACCTTCCACTTTTAAACCTAGCAGATAATTCTCTTCGCCGACGCCTTGCACACTAACATTATCATCTGCCTGCAATGGAGCGGCAGCCGCAACGGATTTCTCAATATCAGCTAATATGGCTTTTTTGTCGTTTACCGTACGCTGGGCGACATCTTGCTGTTGAGCGAGATTTTGTATGCGCTGTTTAATTTGTGCGAGCGATGTAGCCTCTGCACTAATGGTGCTATCTGTTTCGGCAATGGCTTGGTCGGTGTCTGCCAGATTGCTATTTAATGCGGTAAGCTCTTCTTGTAAACGCTCAATTTCGTCGTTGGGGATATCCGTAGCCGCATTAAATTTAACCAGCATGAAGATTAATACAATCGCCCCTAAACCACAGGCCATTACATCGAGGAAAGCTAAATTAAAACCGTCTGCAGAACGCCGCTTAAACAACATAATAATTTACTGATGCAAGTGGGCGAGTAGGTTCTTTTCACAACTTCGCTGAGTGTTTATCACCATTTGGTCTTGTCGACTTTGTAAAATATGCAAAATAAACATCAATAACAAACTAATTAATAGTGCGACAAATGTTGAATTAAAAGCGACACCTAAGCTCGCGGTCATGCCCGCAATGTTACCCGCCAGAGCTTCGTCGGCTTGCGCTAATGCTTGCCCGATACCACGCACTGTACCCACAAAGCCGATAGAGGGAATGGCCCAGATAATATAACGGATCATATTGTTACCCGACTCTAACTGCATGGCTAACGCTTCGACGCTGGCAACAATAGCATCGGAGGCATGCTGTACATTATTGGTGTTTTTATAACGTTTAAGGCAATTAATCCATGTACTAATGGCAGAATTATCTTTGTATTGACTGCCTTCTAACGTCGCAATGGCTGACTCCAGGTCTAATACGGGCTGTTCGTCTTTCGGTTCATTTATTTGTTCGTCATTTTGCGCTTCGCTCGTGCTTTCTTCATTCTCATCTACAGCACTATCAATAGAACTAGTGTTTTTTTCTGCAATCGAGAAATTGCCTTGTAAAAAATCTCTCGTATAAAAGTCTTCTTCTCCTACAAGGGCGATTAATTTATACATCATCAAGAAAATACAATATATCGCAGCCGACAAACATAGTTGTTGTTCTAGGTCTTTAAATATCACGAACACATTCAGCATGGCCGTTGTGCCTTCACCCGCTAAGGCAATTTCGGCATTAGGCCGAATAACGCCCTCAAACAATAAATGCATTAGTGTAAAACTCGCCACTAGTACTATTCCAGACATTGCCCAAGAAGGGTTCATCGCATCATTATTATTTTTCATTATTAAATGTCCACGGGGAAACGGGTAGGAGAATCCAGGCTAAAAGTAATAGCTATGGCAGAACCTGCGGTTAACGCCAATACGAGTAATATAATTTTTATGTATTGCTGGGGTTTCATCTTCAACACTACTTATTTATGGAGTTATGATTAAGTCATTTTTGTCATATCCGATTCAATACCATATGACGCGTGCAGATATTCAATAATATTATATGTTTTCTTTAGGGCTGTTCGTACTAAAAAGTTAAATCATACAATCATGCGTTGATTATGAACGCGTCACTGTGCGTACCGAGAAATCCTAAAGCCTATCGTAGGGTCACTGGTTTCACTGACTGTTTTGTAAGCGCCGCGTAATTCCGCAAAGCGACCGCTATTATAATTCGCGCCTTTGACGATATGCCCTACTCCCCGGCTTGCACCCATGTAGTCAACCACTCGGGTTTTACTTGGGGGAGTATTGGTGTAATTATCATGCACCCACTCGCTCACGTTACCCATGAGGTCATATAATCCCGCGCGATCGGCTTTAAAGCTACCTACGGGAGCTTTACCAGAGACACCATCATCATAATCTCGAATATAAAATGTTGCACTACTACTCAGGGTCTTATCCGCTATATTGCCTGCACGCTTGGGAATACGTTCGCTATTACCCCAAATATATACAGTCGATACTGATCGTTTGGCTTTTTTAGCGAGCCACTCCCATTCAGATTCACTTAATAAACGGTATCCTGTTGATTGTGCATTGAAGCCTGTCACTCGTCCATTGCTCATCTTATAGAAAGCAGGTAACCCTTCTTTATTACTTAACCAGTTGCTGTAGCGTACAGCATCGACCCAAGATACGTTACTTATAGGTAAAGTGGTATTCGGCTTTGATGCATCAAAGGCCCGATACTGCGCTTCGGTGATTTCATGCTGGCTGACCCATATACTACGAGTGAAATCGGCAGACAATGGAAATTCGTTTCGTTGCCGCCCTTTTTCGTTAGGGGCCGATCCCATCGTGAATGCATCAGGACGTGTTGCTTGTAACTTAATGCCCAAGGTCGACACAAACAATGGTTTACTTTCTTTTCTGCGCGCATCAAATTCGCTTAATAAAACAATACGAATATTTTTTTTGCTATTAGTGTGCGGCGTAATCGTTTGTGTTTGCGTACGATAACCGTCCAAAGAAAAAGTGAATTTATAGGGTATAGTCGATAATCTTTTACCGAAAGACGATTGCCCAACCACCATGCCGTTAATGCTAATGGTCGCGGCGGGCGAAGTTGTAATATTGACTGTGCCAAAAGTTTTTTCTAAACGAATAGGAATTTTTTTATTTTCGTCTGGCGCGACTTGTACTTGCCTACGATAAGCCGAATAACCCGCAATTTCATAACGAATGCTGTGTTTTTTCTTGGCCGATACTCTAGCGATATATTCCGCCTGTTTATTGGTATTCACTGCCACGTCATCAATCAATAACGTGCCGCCCACAGGTGATAAGTTAAAAGATAATGCGCCTTTACGTAAGACTAACTGATACTGCCGTTTCACTTCTAATTGGTTGTAAGTAATTTCTGCTTGCTCGTCAATGCTTTCATAACCATCGGCAGCAATATTAATGGTGTATTCGCCTGCAGGCTGACCCAAGGTAAGCGGGGTTACACCTACAACCTCACCATTAATTTCAACGCGGGCACTGACCGGCGATGTATTGAGATTTAGTGTGCCAGCAACAGATGTGAGAGGCCAATTTCTTTGTTGTGACTGAGCACGTTGCGTCGTAATAATGGTATCTATGGGCTGATAATATTTGTGACGAATACTTAAGGCATACTCGCCTGGCGGTAGACGATGCTCTTCTAAACCTTCACCAATATGTATAAGCTCGCCGTTAATCGACCATTCTGTTTCAGGATGGCTAGGAGTAGTGCTAGCAACCAACGTGCCTGGACTAGGCGTTAAAGTAACCATGAGGGTCGACGCGGTTGCCGCGTTAATACGAATGGTTTCAGGTTCAAATTCATCTGCACTGACGTTAACTACGGCTTGCTTACTGAGCAAGTACAGT
Source organism: Granulosicoccus sp. (assembly GCA_047628835.1). Lineage (GTDB taxonomy): Bacteria > Pseudomonadota > Gammaproteobacteria > Pseudomonadales > Cellvibrionaceae > Endobugula. The sequence continues at coordinate 8,271 of JBLHVX010000036.1, read as the reverse complement.
ACGCCACCAATATATAGCCCCTGTCCTTCGCGTACATCAACTCGCGCACTGATTTGTGCCTCTTCTGGAAGCACATTTATCACATAACCTTTAGCTAAAAACAGCCACGCCAAGTAAGTAAACAAGCCAACAATAACCACACTGCCGACAATACTGTATTGGATAAAACGCTTCTGTCTTGCTTGCTGAATGGATTGATCAAATTCGTTCATCGCACACCATATGAATAGGGCTATTTGTACTGTTTACAGTACTGTTGCTTGAAACGGTAATCGCCAACTGCTTGTTTCGATAACCTGCACATCGCCCTTCGAGGGTATAACTCCCTGGTTTCAGACGAATTGTTTTTTCTTTAATTTCACCCACGTGCCCAACACCTAACACCCAAATATCGGTTTTACCGTTAGAACTAATCCGTACATTTTTCTCACGGCTGGCCGCGTCTATGGTTTCACTGAGTTGTTGAAGCTGAGCAGCAAACGTAGGGCTTTTTAATGTTGTCACTATATTATTTGTCACAAAACTTTTCGCTTGCGCTCGGATATTTTGATCTTGTAGACGTTCTGGTCTTGATAAATAATTGGCGGCTAATCTTTGCGCTTGCAAAACACCTTGCGCCGTTTTTTGATAAGCCTGTAACTTGGCATTCGTCACACCTGCCGCCTGAGCAATCATTAATACACTCTGCCAATCGTCAGCTTGCGAGGCTTTTTCTGCCTTATTTAGCGCAGTCTGAATATTATTTGATGTTTGTTGCTGAGTAATTTTTACCTGCAGGGTGCGTACTTCACTCCGCTGAGGGTAAATAACCTTTGCACGCTGGTAGGCGGCTTTGGCCTGGCGTATATCGCGCTGTTCAATAGCGTTTATACCTTGCTTAATCGCTTGTTTAAAAGTGAGATCATTTAATTGTTGTGAAACGGCACTAAGCTCTTCAACCCATTCAGTACGGGTATTATCTTCGGCAATAATTTTCTTTAGGGTATCAGCTTGTTTCTGTAAATTATTTTCGACTTTGGCCACATTCAATGCTTGTAATAATGCGGCTACGCGCGGATAACTACGTAATTGCTGCTGAAGAGAAATACCTCGCGCCTCTGTTGGCTTAATAGCTAATGCTTGATTGAGATATAATTCCGCTGGTTTAATATTTTCGTTGTCGTAGGCGAGTTGCGCTTGCTGCAGCTTATCTTCATAAGCTTGATGCCATGACTGCACTAGCGCCGTCGCCGTATCATCAGTTTGTTTCAACATGTTAATAGCATCTTGGTACGCGCTAGCAGCAAATAAGGTGAGTGCTTTTTCTTTACTCGAAGTCACCTCCTCTTTTTTAATGAGCCCTTCTTTAGCTAACTCATTATTTACTGTAAACCATTGTAAAAAGTCGGGATGGGTAAATGCCTGCGCATGCTTTGCGTCAAAAGCGACTAGCTGTTGTTGAAATGCTTTTCTAGCCGCAGCGCTGTCTACGAGCGATCTGTCCACAGGCGCTACAGTGTTAACCTCACCCGCGATGCTAGCTTTATCTATAAGCGACACAGAAGGCTGCGCTATTGTAGCGGCAGGCAGGCCTGCCACTTGTTCCTGTCGCACTAGAGAAGTATAAATTATCCATAACGCCCACAACACTAATGTAGAATAAACTACTATAAATAAAATTTTACGTCTTAGCTGTGTGCGCTTATCTCGCAAGGCTTCAATTTCGTCATCAAACACAAGTTTACCCATTATTATGTAGAGTGCGTGTCTAAAAGCGGTTGGCTTAAAGCGCTTGGTCAGGTGTTTTTTCTAGTTCGTATATTTTCTTTAAATGGTTTTTCCACTGTAGATACTGCTCGTTAGCCGTCCCTGTTAGCTCAACAGTTTGGTCATTGTGCGTCATCAATTGTGGGCTTAATTCTAGATCTAGCGACTCACCTAATTCATCTAATGATTGTCGGTGTATTTTAAGTTCGGAATTCTTATCCAGCGCACTACTAATCAGCACACTACTACCTAGAACACCCGCTATCTTGCCTAATTCGCCCGCTGTGGAATTAGAATTTTTATTCAGTAAAATTGCTAAGGTCGCTAGTGCAATCCCCGCACCCATTCTTACATTACGCTCGCCTCTCGCTTTTTTGATCGCGAGTAATTCCGGTAGAGTTTCTTTTTGCCACGCACGATAGCTCTCGTTAGATTTAGCATGAAAACCTTCATACTGTGTTTGTAGGCGGTCTATAAACAGTTGATCCTGTACCCGTAGAGGCTTAATGCGGTTAACCATCACATCATTTTCACTAGGCAAGCTCACTATTTTATATTCGTAATTACCATCCCATGTTTTACCTAGTTTAAGGTGCTGACGAAAGACTTCGGGTGCATACAACTGTGCATAACGTAGCTCAGTTACTTGTTTTATATTTTGCTTTTCTTTCTCTGATTTTTTAATCAGCAAATCATATACATAGTCGGCGATTTCGACGAAAATTGGCGCATAAGGATCGCTGTTAACCTGGGTCCGATCTCTAAAAAAACCGGGAGCCACTTTGTGCTCAAATTGGCGTTTGCCCCACAGCTTACCTTGGCTATCTAGTACATTAACACTGAGCTTAATAGTTTCGCTATCGGACTCCTTTATTGTACCAAGGACATAAACATCCCCACTGGCCGTAGCCGTAGGCACAACACTGACCGAGCCAAATGTTCCTAACTTTTCAACTGCACGTTTGGTTTCTACAGCAAAGCGATTGGCCTCTGCGCGTCTCAATTCGGGCCAAAGCCCTTCTTCGCCAACTGTCTTATAATCAATGCCACCTCTGTCATCGGTAGGTAAACCCGTGCCAAATATTGGAATCACTACATCGAGATAAGTAGAAGAATTATAGTTGTATTGCCCTTTTTTTAGATCTTCATAAATTTTTGGGACGGTACTAGAGCCAATCGGAGGGCCCACACTAGGTCCTACACTTGGAGATGTTTGTGGGTTATTTTCTGCATTAAAGGTATCTAACGTTTTACACGCCGACAAGCTAATAAGGCAAATGAGTAAAATAGATAAACGTTGGAACATACGACGGAAAAGCCGGCTATTCGTCACCTCATACTTTATTAAAAACACGTTATTGCTCCTTAATACGAGATAGCATAAAAGTAATAGGGGTTTCACCCACGACAATCATAATTATTATAAATTTCTTTTAATTCGTTCTGCTTTTTAGAGTCTTTTTCAATCTTTAATTCATCTTTCAACAAACGACATACTGCAGAATCGTTATCTTTTGGGTCAATTCTTTGATCTTTAGCACCATTATTTGATGGCTCGCTATCATATTCAGAGTTATTCGTTTCACGCTCGCTATTGGCTTGCTCTGTAGCGCTACTAGTATTAGCTTCGCTTTCATTCCCGTTACCGGTACTACTTTCTTCACCTTCAGCCTCACTTTCTTCAGCCCCACCTGCTGCGACACCACCACTAGCTGCCGCTGCATTATTGGTGACGACTTGCTCAACACACTGGTCATGCTTATCTATCGAGTCCAGTAATGAGTTATCCATTTTTGCTATACGTTCGGCTTTAGTCAATATTTCACCAGCGCCACTCTCTAACGCTACGATTGTACAGTCGTAAGCGGTTCTGGCTTGTGTATTGTCAGCGTTTTGTTGCGTATCTTGAGCCTGTATATACGAGGTAAACAAGCATAAGATCATCAATAAATATGTTTTTTTAAGCATGTAAATACCTAGTCAATTAACACTAGCTATAAGAGTAAGACCTCTATACAACCAATGGGTTCAGTGTAAGAACAAGTACTCAAATATACAATCAGCTATATGAATATAATGTGAAAACACCCTAAACATGGACTGACTCCATCAAAGGTGTCTCTCCTTCGTGTAAATTTACGACACTCTCTGAAAATCTACTGCGTATGGCGAACAAATAAAAAGTAAACATCCAACACACTGACTAGGACTCCGTGGATAGACGTTACAACGCCCTCTTTTTTAAATGGATTTTTTAGACCTAGGACATGGAGACATAATCAATGGCTACCAGAATCCCCTTTTATTCGCGGAATGATTGTTAATAGTGCCGACAAAAACTGGGCGACACCTATAAATCGGTATAATTAATATGTGCTTTTTATATTACCCTCTTTTCAAACGCTACGAATATCACTGGGCATATCCCATGAGTATTTTTGCAATATAAGTTCTTCTAGATTTTGCCAACTGGATCGTTATTTAAGTTATATTTTATGCGTTTCAGCACTTTTTCTAGCTCTGTGACGTTATGGTAATCTGCCCATATCTTACAAGCAGACCCGAATTGACTGGTAGCCACTCCACATTGCGATCTAAAATAGCTTCAAAGCCTGCCCGATCAGCCGCTGTAACAGCGAATTTAGACAGTGTTGCGTCATTGATTAAATTAGTATCAGATGATGCCAATTGTATTTGTGCCTAGATATACCGCCATCATAGCCCCCCCATTATTATGGCGGCTTGCTATTGAAAAAACAGTAATTGAGCTAGGAGCCTGTCGGGCTTAGGAAGAATCTACTGCGGCAGCAAGAAATTGGGGCTTCGCTACAATCCCCCAAGTCCGACAGGCTTCTAGGGGGATTGTACAAATAAAGAAGCTAATATATAAATAAGTGGCGGGGTTCTATCAGGATGATAATAGGAGCTAACTTCTGAGGATGGTTATTTCTTCTCATCCTCATTTTCATCTAAATCCAGCTCCTCTTCTAACTCGTCTTCCTCAAGGTTTTCAGGTGAAAAGTCATCCAAGGAAAAATCGGGAATTTCATCGTCTTCATCTGTATCTTCTGCATCCATTAACGCAGCAGCCATCGCATCGTCACTAGTTGTTTCTGCGGGCTCGGGCTCGGGTTCCTCCATTGCTGTTTCTTCAGCAATCTCCTCCTCTAGTAATTCATCCACCGCCATTTCATCCATAGGTGGCTCGACAAAAGCATCCTCTTTATCTTCACTCTCCTCGTCATCAACCACTTCTGGCGTGGTCTTAAATAACTTACGGTAAATGATATAACCAACAATAATAATAATAATATTAATTAGTCCAATAATACCGTAGAGAATAATTTGGCTGTAATCGATTTTTTCTTCCTCTATAAGCACAAGCTCTTCTACATTACCACCATCTTTTACTTCGTCAACAATCTTCTCGGCAGCTAATTCAGACTTAGGCGGCTTAATTGGTTCTGATGTTGACTGCTCAATTTTAGAAGGCTTAGACGGTTTAGCGTTAAATATATTATCTTCATTGGTTGATAAACGTAGAGGGTCAAGAGCAATTTTTTCACGTACACTCTTGTTATTAATGCTATTAACTCGAATATTAACAATATAGTCGCCGCTTTCTTTAGCCGAAACGGCTAATATCCACGTGCCATCTTGCTGACTAGTAAAATCAGCTTTATTCACTTTACCCGATGGAGATTTAACAACTCCCGACACTGTTGTTTTACTGACATCAACCGTCGTTGACTGTGCTAATACTTCGACAGAAAACGTGGTTAGACCGTTAGCTTTTGATTTTTGGGTGTTGACCGCAAACGGTGTACGTACCGATAATTGATGAGTGTATTGGCGGTTAAAGGTTTTCCCTTCAACGACAAAGTTAATCGTATAGTCCCCTGGTTCTGAGAACTGATTAAACGTAACCGAATAAAGCCCATCGCTAGGGACTTCGTTTGACGATAGGTTTTGCGACCAATTATTACCTGTAGGAGATGTGATACTAGCCATTATATTCAGTAAGCCCAAGAACTCTGGCCGCGTAATCGTCTTATTTTCTTCTCGTAACACTAATGATGTTTGAATGACTTCGTCAACAGGTATATTCGTTGGCATAGACCTAACAGCAACACTTAAATCACTCACCACGGTAACACGACTTTGTGGTTCGACATCTGCCAACACCCCCCATTCCCCCTCTAAGGGCTCTTTAACAGTAATTAGGTCGTATCGACTTGTATGATGCCAGTTAACTCGCGCGTCTTTTGTATCTTTAGTGTATTGCTGACCATCTGGCGACACGACTGTGGTGGGTTTTGCGCCTTTTTGACGAAAGATAAGAGCGGTAAATTCTTCAATACTTGAGTCAACCGCAAAACGATCACCATCAAAAACAATCGCGTCTAACGGTACAGCTTGATTAAACACTTGTAGAAAAACGCTCATTAACTCTTCTGCATTTGTCGCAATCGCCACCTTGCCGTCAGTGCCTAAAGCCAACTTATTCAATAATTTTTTATCCGCATTATCTGATAGTGCGATAGTGTGTAATGTAATGCCTGCCTGCTGATACATTGGCAGTACTTTATTTAAAATGCGCTGACGTTCTTTTCTGTTTAGCGCATTATCACGATCGATATCGACCATACCATCGGTCAATAAAATCACATGGGTTTGGTAAGGTTTATTTTTATTGTTTTGTCGCTTGTGATCATATGCCGCTTTTTCTAACGCAGCTCCGATATTAGTAAATTGTGCAATAGACTTGATTTTGGATGAGGCCGCACTGGCTTGATTACCCCACGCAGCTGTTACTGGTTTGTGCGGCACCAACATATTAACGTACTGACCAAAGGTCCAAATACCTGCTTTGCTGCCTTCTGGCAACAACTGCACTAACATGTCCAACGCAGGGCGGCGAAGATTCAACGGATCGTTTTTCTTCATGCTGCCAGATATATCAATCACCAAACGCACATCCGACGGCTTACTCGCTTCAGGTGCCTGTCCATTCGCATACCCGCTCGTATAGGCACAGGCCGTACACAGCAACAGCAATACGAGTCGAAGTGGCTTTTTAGTGTAAGCCTGACTGTCACCAACAACGTTAACCATGTATTGCTACCCTATAAAAACATTAATGACACAAAATAGTTCTATAAGAAACATTACACGCCATTCGCATAACATCTAGAAACCACAATGATTGCAGCATAAATACAATAGAACTATCGTTCTTTAGGTATAGCAGGAAATGAGGGTTTGGCAATGAAATCAATGATGATATTGCGGTAAACACTGCATAGCTAATGAGAAGAGAACGGCGCCGTCAGTTGGCTAGAGCTAACTTATTTGATTTTTTGCTTATCGCCAAAGGAAACAACATTACCCATATGTAAGCAAGACTCTTTTTATAACTTTACTCGATCAAAGGTTTCTAATATATCCTCTAATTGCGATCCCACAAGGTCATAATTCTTTGCATTCAAACTATCACAAGCATCCTCTATTAAGTCTAAACATAGCTCTAAATACGCCTTATTTTTATAACGCTTAATATCGACTACTTCTGTCATAATGCCAGCTGTTCGCTCTAGCTTTATCGACCTTAATTATCAAAATATAGTGTTTTCAAATAAAAATCTATTACTATCTTATTTTTTAATAAAAATCTATTACTATCTTATTTTTTAATAAAAATCTATTACTATCTTATTTTTTAATAAAAAATAAAATAGTAATAATATACATTATCATCTACTTCTGTAGATACATCTATTTTTATAGACCAAGAGGTGAAAAAATGCTCGCCAATAAAAAAACAAAACTCAGCTATATCACGCAACACACCTGCTGACATTGACTTCATTCTACGGCAAGAAATTAACAAAAAAATTAAACAGGAAAAGATGAAGTACGATGGGTTGGCAAAAGTTATTGCCGATGATGTGGCCCTACGATTTAGTGAAATCCATTACCTTGTTGATCAAGGCGTACTTAGCAAAGAAGCATTTGATAAGCTTATTGAAAAGAATACACCTTCAAGAGCTTATATCGGTAAATATGCTCTTGGGCAGTCAATTTGCATACGTTACACCAACAGTATTGCTATGGCCTTAGGAATAGACTATACGGTCACTGCATACGATCCAGCACAAGATACGCTGAGAGAACTGGAACTAAATGATCAATTGTAAAGGCGCCACCAAAAAGACATTAACCAAATATGGAACTTTCAATAGGAGAACAATTAGCCATTGCTCGCGAACAACGACGGTATTCTAAAACACAATTATCCAGAATACTCGCTACGCAAGGTTGTAAATTACCCTCTAGGCAGATTCGTGCTCTAGAATGCGACGAAGCAGTGAAAGCATCACTTCATGACTTGCAAAAACTATTTGAATTATTAGAAGTGGAAACTGATTTCGTTATCGATAAATATTCTGACATTGGTTTAAAGAAACAAGCTAACGTATCGATGAAAGAATTAGCCAGACGAGGAAAAGAGGCCGATGTAGTATC
>JBLHVX010000035.1:0-14285 GCA_047628835.1 Granulosicoccus sp. | reverse complement strand
GATAAAGAAGTAGAAAACAAGACTATTGCTGTTAGAACCCGTACGGGTGAAGACTTAGGCGTCATGACTGTGGAGGCGTTTGAGGCGCATTTACAATCGGATGTGGCAAGCAAAGGTATTGCTGGTAGTTAGCGGGTAATTCCAATAGAATGCACTGCTTTTTATCATCATGAAAACGCTGCTTAATATTATAGGTGGTGTTTTTTTGTTATTTAATAGTAAAACAACGTATTTATGGATCTCTTGCTGCATGTGAGCAGTAAAGATAGAAGGCCGTAAACGGTCAAACAACGAGGGTAATACCATTAATAGACCAGACAATTCGAAAGGCCGCTCTAAAAAAGCGCGTATTAACGAACAAATTGAAGCCACTGAAGTCCGCCTTATTGGGGCTGATGGTGAACAAGTGGGCGTTGTAGCGCTCGATGAAGCCTTAAAGGTTGCACAGGCAGCGACATTGGATTTGGTTGAAATCGTGCCAGATTCATCGCCTATCGTTTGTAAAGTCATGGATTATGGTAAACATCTGTTTGGAATTAAAAAGACTAAAGCCGCTGCGAAAAAGAAACAAAAGCAACAGCAAGTCAAAGAAATGAAGTTTCGCCCAGGGACGGACCAAGGAGATTATCAGGTAAAACTACGCAACCTGATACGTTTCTTAGAAAATGGGGATAAGGCCAAAATATCGTTACGATACCGCGGCCGTGAAATGGCTCACCAAGAACTAGGGATGGAGATGCTAAAACGTATCGAAACAGACTTGGTTGAGCTCGCTACTGTAGAGCAATTTCCGAAAATGGAAGGAAGGCAGCTTATTATGGTGATGGCCCCGAAAAAGAAGAAGTAAGAATAGTGCATTCAAAATGCGCTTAAAGCCCGCTGGCGTTGTTGCTTCACGGCACCTACTGTTGGCAGCTCCGTGCTCGAATGCTCATGTACTACTGTACATTCCGCTTCTGTGCGCGGTGCTTCCTAACCAGCAAACTTTAATCACTATTTTGAAAGGCACTATTGAGAATGTACCCTTATTTTAGAGAGTACTTCATCGGGCTTTTAGCTGCCTACTTACTTTATTATATTAACCTAAATCAGTTTATCTGATTCCAAATGCGGAGTTTATTCTCATGGCAAAAGCTAAAGTACATAGTGGAGCTGCGAAGCGTTTTAAAAAAACAGCTTCTGGCTACAAACGTAAAAGTGCACATAAAAGTCACATCCTTACTAAAATGACGACCAAGCGTAAACGTCAGTTACGCGGCACTAGCCTCGTTGCTGCAGTTGACAAGCCGGCAATTGACCGCATGTTTCGCGCGAACTAATCGCGTTGCTTAATTCGGACTAATTTTTAGAATTCATTTTTAGGAGAACTATTATGGCGCGCGTAAAACGTGGCGTTGTGGCACGCAAAAGTCACAAAAAAATATTAAAGCAAGCAAAAGGTTATTACGGAGCACGTTCGCGTATTTTCCGTGTTGCTAAACAGGCAGTTATTAAAGCGGGTCAATACGCTTATCGTGACCGTCGTGTTAAGAAACGTAACTTCCGCGCTTTATGGATTACTCGTATTAATGCACAGTCTCGTGCATTGGGTATGACTTATAGCCGATTGATTGCTGGTCTTAAAAAAGCAGAAATTGCTTTGGACCGTCGTGTACTAGCAGATCTTGCGGTACATGATAAAGCTGCATTTGCAGCGATTGTTGAAAAAGCAAAAGCAGCATTGGCGTAACTATTACTCTGTAAGAGTATACGCATGTGTTGTTGAGTGAATCAGCAATCAAATAGGGGAAGGGCTGAAGAGTCTTTCCCTTTTTTGTTTAAAATATTGTAACTACTCAGCACTGTCCGTAACTGTTCAGATTGCAGTCAACATTGTGCTGAGCAAGGCGAAAAATGTGAGTTTACAAGTGTAAATAATCATTTCTTAACGCAGTTCATCGCGATGTTGACTGTGAGCTGAGATGTTGACTGTGAACTGAGTAGTTACAAAATAAACCTAGAAATACTGCCATATAAAACCTAAAGAAGTAGGTCTTGGTGCAGAGTTTAAATGGCGACATTAAAAATTAAGTGGCGCACATACTACTGAATCTCTAGGATAAAAAATCATTTTTCATTAATGTGTTAGGCATTAATTTATTATTTTAAGATGCACGCTATAAAGTGTTAGGTAGTGAAGATGACTTCTAGCAACGTTGCTATCTACTCAGGTGAATGTAAATGGAAAATCTACAAGCGTTGACAGGTGAAGCGCTAAACCTTGTCACACAAACTGATGACTTATCGGTTCTCGACCAAATACGAGTTGATTATTTAGGTAAAAAAGGTCAATTAACCGCTTTGCTGAAAACCTTAGGTAAGCTCTCAAATGAAGAGCGACCAGCTGCTGGTGCAAAAATCAACGAAGCAAAGCAGCAAGTACAGCAAGCGATACAAGAAAAGAAAGAGGCGTTAGAGCAGGCAGCTATCAATCTGAAGCTTGCCTCTGAAACCATTGATGTCACCTTGTCTGGCCGCTCAGCAAGCCGCGGCCGCTTACACCCAGTAACAAAAACCTTACAGCGTATTGAAGAAATTTTTACCGCTGTAGGTTATACCGTTGAGCAGGGGCCAGAAGTTGAAGATGATTATCACAACTTTGAAGCGCTTAATATTCCGGCTCACCATCCTGCTCGTGCTATGCACGATACATTTTATATTGATAAAAGCAGTCTAGAATTTGCTGAAAATGGTAAGGATGAGCAGTATGCTGAGTACGTTTTACGCACACATACCTCACCCGTGCAGGTGCGTACCATGGAAAATAAAATGAAGGCGGAGGGACCGCCTATTCGCGTAATTTGCCCTGGCCGTGTCTATCGTTGTGATTCAGATTTAACGCATACGCCGATGTTTCATCAGGTTGAAGGTTTGTTGGTTGATACACACATCAGCTTTGCTGATCTAAAGGGCACTGTAGATCAGTTTCTAAAGCGTTTCTTTGAAGCAGACATTCCCGTTCGTTTCCGCCCCTCATATTTTCCCTTTACCGAGCCTTCAGCAGAAGTCGATATTCAGTGTACAAATTGCGGTGGCGATGGTTGCCGTGTATGCAGTCATACTGGTTGGTTGGAAGTAATGGGATGTGGCATGGTGCATCCAAATGTATTTAAGGCTAGCGGTATCGATACTGAAAAATATAGCGGCTTTGCTTTTGGGATGGGCGTAGAGCGCTTAGCTATGCTGCGTTATGGCGTGAATGACTTGCGATTATTTTTTGAAAATGATTTGAAGTTTTTACAACAATTTTAATAAACGGCAGCAAGCTACAAGTGCAAAACTATCAGCAAGATATTGCGGATTGGCACTTGTAACTTGAGGCTTGTAGCTTGAGGCTAAAAAGAACATGAAAATAAGTGAATCATGGTTGCGAGAATGGGTTAGTCCAGAACTGACCACGCAAGAAATGGCAGACCAAATTACCATGGCCGGCTTAGAAGTCGATGCTATCGAGAACTTGTCCGGTCAATTAAGTGGTGTCGTAGTAGCAGAGATTATGTCTGCGGAGCAACACCCTGATGCCGATAAGCTGCGTGTTTGCCAGGTTGCCGGTGTAGGCGATGAACTTACGCAAGTGGTTTGTGGTGCGGCTAATGCACGTGTAGGCATTAAAATTCCCTTTGCGACAGTGGGTGCTGTTCTTCCTGAAAACTTCAACATCAAAAAAGCTAAGCTAAGAGGCGTAGAGTCTTTTGGTATGTTGTGTGGTCAGACAGAATTACAATTAGGTGAGGATGATTCTGGTTTGTGGGAGTTGCCTACAGATGCGCCTATAGGCACTGATTTAAATGATTATTTAGGCTTAAATGACAGCGTTATAGATGTTGATTTAACGCCAAACCGTAGTGATTGTTTATCTGTGAAGGGGATTGCGAGGGACGTCGGCGTATTAAATCGCCTAGCGGTCAATGAGCCCGTCATCACGCCGGTACCCGCTACCATTGATGATACTTTTTCTGTCACGCTTAATGCGGTGGATATGTGCCCACGTTATGTAGGGCGTGTTATTCGCGGTATCGATTTAACGCAGCCTACTCCGTTATGGATGCAAGAACGTCTACGCCGTGCAGGCCTCAACAGTAAAGATATCGTTGTTGATGTCACCAATTATGTATTACTAGAGCAAGGGCAGCCAATGCACGCCTTTGATTTTGATAAGCTTTCTGGCGGTATTAACGTTCGTAAAGCGGTTAAAGGTGAAAAGATTGTCTTGTTGAATGGACAGGAAGCGACCTTACGTGATGATACCTTAGTGATTGCTGATGATACATCGGTACTGGCTATTGCGGGTGTGATGGGTGGTAGTGATTCTGCTGTTAGTGCTGTTACGACGAATATTTTTCTTGAAAGCGCATTTTTTGCACCAGTTGCCATTGCTGGCCGCGCTCGCGCATACGGTTTGCATACAGACTCATCGCACCGTTTTGAGCGTGGTGTCGATTATCAATTGCAAGAACAGGCGATTGAGCGTGCGACACAGTTGATAGTGGATGTGGCAGGCGGCGAAGTAGGGCCTGTATCAGTGACCGAAGCCGACCACCATTTGCTAGCACCTAAAACAGTCAAACTTCGTCGTGCACGAATCAAAGCCGGTTTAGGCTTTGATATGAGCGATGACGAAGTGTTGGATATCCTTCAACGCCTAGGCTTAACGCTAAAAGGCACCGATGAAGCGGGTTGGTTACTGGGGGTTCCTAGCTATCGTTTTGACATCACTATTGAAGAAGATTTGTTGGAAGAGCTGGCACGTATTTATGGCTATAATCGCCTGCCTACTACCAGTTTACTGATGGAAATTAACCTACCAGAAAAAACTGAATCTATTCAGCCTCTGCGGGTTATTCAGCAGCAGTTACTTGCACGAGATTATCAAGAAGCGGTGTGCTACAGCTTTGTCGACCCTGAGTGGCAGCAATGGTTTAGTCCTGAGTTATCGCCTGCTAAATTGCAAAATCCTATTAGTGCTGATATGGCAGTGATGCGCACCTCGTTGTGGCCTGGCTTGGTTCAGGCGTTAAAGCATAATATCAATCGACAGCAGAGTCGCGTACGCCTATTTGAAACAGGTTTACGTTTCGTGCCTGACAATGGTAATGGCAGTGTGGCTGGTTTACAGCAGCAGCCAGTATTGGCAGGGCTTATTTACGGTAATCGTGATGATGAGTCATGGTCTTCATCTACCGATAAGGTGGATTTTTATGACATCAAAGGTGACGTAGAGTCATTGTTTACAATGACAGGGCAGGCCGAAGCTTATACGGTTACAGCGGCAGAGCATCCAGCACTACATCCCGGCCAAACGGCTTCGGTTTCGTATAATGGCAAAGTGGTTGGCACCGTCGGTGCGCTTCATCCTCAGTTGCAACAGCAGTTAGATATTCCTCATTCTGTGTATTTGTTCGAGATAGAGCAGTACGCTATTAGTGCTGTAGCCCTACCAAAATTCACACCATTATCGCGTTTTCCTGAGGTGCGTCGTGATTTAGCGGTCATCGTGAATCAAGATATACCTGTTTCAGATATTCAGTCTGCGGTGTCAAAAGTCGCAGCTGAAGCCCTAACAAACTTAAAAGTATTTGACGTATATATTGGCAAAGGTATTGATTCTCATAGAAAAAGTGTTGCTTTAGGGTTGACCTTTCAGCATCTTTCGCGCACTCTTACGGATTGTGAAATTAATGAATCTGTTAATAGAGTTGTCGAATCGCTTAAAGAGCGCTTTAACGCTGAGCTTCGTTAGTTAATTTGTATATCTTTCATCGGGTGTTGTTGAGGAATTTGTTGAGATACATCAGCACCACCCAATGATAAAAAGAGTGAGTGCAAGTTAATCAGACGTAATCCCGTTTAGTTTGGGATATCTCCTACAGACTTCCATCGCAGCTTGTTGTATTGTTGATTTCGCTCATTAGTAGTGGTCAATATAAGCTAATAATAAAGTAACTGTTCAGTTCGCAGCCAAAATCGCGCTGAACTGCGTTAAAAAATGATTGTTTACACTTGTAAACTCACATTTTTCGCCTTGATCAGTACAATGTTGACTGCAATCTGAACAGTTACGTACAGTGCTGAGTAGTTACATAATAAATAGCACAATTACAACAAATAACGCTAGCTGAGATATCGAGGAACCTATGTCGAGTAATGTGTCGAATAATGTGTTGGATAACTTACCTAATGGCGCATTGACAAAAGCTGAGTTGGCCGAGAAGCTTTACGAAGATCTAGGTTTTAACAAACGCGAAGCAAAAGAGCTTGTAGAGTTATTCTTTGAAGAAATTCGCAACTCATTAGAGTCCAACGAACAGGTGAAATTATCAGGCTTTGGTAATTTTGATCTGCGTGATAAAAAACAGCGACCGGGAAGGAATCCGAAAACAGGCGAAGAGATCCCGATTTCTGCTCGTCGGGTAGTGACTTTTCGACCGGGACAAAAATTAAAAGCGCGAGTAGAGGCACATGCTGGAACCAACAAATAACAACGAATTACCCACTATCCCAGGCAAGCGATATTTTGCTATTGGTGAGGTGAGTGAGTTGTGTGCAGTGAAACCCCATGTTTTGCGCTACTGGGAACAAGAGTTTCCACAATTAAAGCCAATTAAGCGTCGTGGTAACCGTCGCTATTATCAACGTCAAGATGTGATGATGATCCGCGAAATTCGCGAGTTACTTTACGATCAAGGCTTTACTATAGGTGGCGCTCGTCAAAAGCTAGACTCCGCAACCGATGCATCTAAATCTGCAGAAGCAACAAGCAACGATCAATTATTCCCCGATTTAATAGATAAGATGATTAACGAATTAGAAAGCGTACTCACCCTTCTCAAGACCCCTTAGAAATAGATTTTTTCTTTAAGCTCAGTTAAACGGTATTAATTCGTTTGAAATTATGTGTCTGAAACTAAGCACTTGAAATTAATCACTTGAAATTAAAGGCACCTAGCGTATTATGCGCCTTCGCTTCATGTGACGATTATTCAAACGGCATATGAAAGTCGATCTAAAAATCGGAGTGTAGCGCAGCCTGGTAGCGCACCACACTGGGGGTGTGGTGGTCGTCGGTTCAAATCCGGCCACTCCGACCATTTATGTAAAAAGGCCGCTGTTTTTAGCGGCCTTTTTACATAAACGGCTGAATGATTGGGTATGTTCAATCGAACGTATCGGTTCACTAATTTGTCAGGAACAAATTAGGGCGCCAATAGGCGGGTCGCAGACCCGAGGGCAGGGGCAGGAGCCCGAGTCCAATTCGGCCACGCTGTAATAGAGCTGTTGTTAGCGGCCTTTTTACATAATGGCTGATTGATTGGCTATGTTCCGTAGAACGTAGTGGATTACAGCAAGTCCCCCCCCTTTTTTTTTAACTTATTGACCATTACTATGGCTTCATCCGTACTCATTCAGTTTATTCAACGTCTACAAGCTACCCCTTCTTCAGTTACATTTGTCGAAGTGATCGATCTGATAAATACGCATTATGAATTTACGCCAACGCGTTTTACTAATGGTTTAGATAGCACTGGTTTAGGCCATAGTAGAGTGGTGAATGAGCAGGGCACTAACGAAGGTTCGTGCCGCATTTTTGCTTTTGCGCAGCTACAGCAGCTCACTGAAGAACAAACACTACATTGCTTTGGTGATTATTATCGCCAAGATGTATTGGCCAACCCTAATGGCGATGATCACGGAAATATTCGTGCGTTTATGCGGGATGGTTGGGCGGGTGTAGTATTTGATCAGCCTGCATTAGCCCTGAAGTAAGCTGTTTACACTTTCTTTCAAAATACTTCCTTCAAATGCCCCCTGCAATATCTTTCCCGCTATACCTTACGACAATGTTAGTCCTGACAGGTGCCGCAGGCGTACTTTTTCTGGTAGCGTTTGTTTGCCCAAAGAAAATAAACCTTATCGGCAAGGGGCTTGATCACTGGCCAGCGCAACCAGCTAAATATCCAGCTCAGCGATGTATGCTTCCAAGCACCTACGGTCGCATCTAATCCCACCAAACAGCCGCCATCCTTTTGGTACAAATGTAATACTCTCAGCATGTCACTTGTTTGAGAATTTAATGCAGAGGGTAGTTCAGTGTAAATGTCTGCGCAGTGGAGGCCACCTTTTTGTAGCTTTTTAAGGTGATTGATTTCCCTTGAGCACAAGGGGCAAGACGCATCGTAATAGAGGGTGTCTATTTGATGCTTGTGTTCTATGGGAGTATTTATGTATTTTAAAGATTCATTCATGCCATCTTATACGTCAGCAAAAAATGGCTAGATGTGTACTTTTTGGATAGAAGTTTATCCTTCGAGTTGCTCGTAGTAAGTTTCCCACTCGGTCTCTAATTGCTGAACATTAGATTGATGTTCGCCTTGTTGTTTAAGTAGTGTTTGCAGTTGGTTTTTATTTTCGTCGGCGTAGATATCGGCATCGGCTAATTGTTCTTCTATGAGGGTTAGCTTGCCTTCTATATTCGATAGCTTTTTCTCCACCTTTTTAATGGCATCTCTTAAGGGTTTGAGTTTTTGTCGTAAAGCGGCTTCTTGTTGACGCTGCTGTTTTTTGTCAACTCTTATATCCGTGCCATTGCCTGTACCATCAAGCGTTTCTGTACTTGTATTGCTATTTTCTTGATTTGAGTGGTCTTGGGTTAAGTTGTTTTTCAGCCAAGATTGATAGTCTTGTAGTGTGCCATCGAATAATTGCAGTGTGTTTTGTGCAACGAGATAAAATTGGTCGACGGTATTTTTTAATAAATGACGATCGTGGGATATTACAATCAATGCGCCTGTATAGAGTTGTAATGCCAGTGTTAATGCATGGCGCATATCCAAGTCTAAATGGTTTGTCGGTTCATCTAGAATTAATAAATTAGGTCGTTTCCAGACAACCAGCGCCAATGCTAAGCGTGCCTTCTCGCCGCCAGAAAAAGGTTTGATGGGCGCAACAGCTTTGTCACCATGAAAGTTAAAACTGCCTAAAAAATTGCGAATCACTTGTTCGCTTACCTTGGGTGAGCAGCGTTGAATATGTAATAGAGCGCTGGCGTCTAAATCTAAGTAATCCAATTGGTGTTGCGCAAAATAGCCTATCTTTAGGTGCTCGCCCTCTTGTCGGCTACCGTCGATTATGGGCAAGTCACCGACTAAAGTTTTCACCAGTGTCGATTTACCTGCACCATTCGGCCCAAGTAAGCCAATGCGCGAGTCAGAGCGTAATGTGAGTTCAACAGAGGACAATAGCGGTGTTCCGGCATAACCTAAGCTGCCTTTATCTATGCCAAGTAGTGGGTCAGATGTTTTATCGGCATCGCTAAAGCGAAAGCTAAACGGAGAGTCTACATGGGCAGGCGCTATTTTTTCCATGCGCTCTAATTCTTTTACACGGCTTTGCGCTTGCTTCGCTTTGGTGGCTTTTGCTTTAAAACGGTTAACAAACTGAGTGATTTCGCTAATGCGTTGCTGTTGTTTTACGTAGTTTGCTTGTTGTAGTGCAAGTCGTTGTGCGCGTTGATTTTCGAAGGATGAATAGTTGCCGGTATAAGCTTGTATTAGTTGGTGTTCTATATGCAGTATTTGATCGGCGATAGCGTCAATAAAATCTCTATCGTGTGAGATAAATAACAGTGTGCCTGGGTAGTTTTTTAACCATTGCTCCAGCCAGAGTGTGGCATCAATATCTAAGTGATTGGTAGGTTCATCGAGAAGCATTAAATCCGATGGACACATTAATGCCTGAGCAAGGTTTAAGCGAATACGCCAGCCACCAGAAAAATTATTGACCGACTTTTCCATATCGCTCTGCTTAAAACCTAAGCCATGAAGTAGTTTTTCTGCTCGGCTAGCAGCAGTATAGCCATCGACAGTTTCATATTCGATATATGCTTGTGCTAGCGCATTGGCATTATCAACTTGGTTGGCATGTTCTATCTTCTGTTCAACGGCTCTAAACTTGTTATCACCATCAAGTACATAGTCTAATGCTGATCGGTGACACTCAGACACTTCTTGGGCCATATGTGCCACTCGCCACTGAGGGGGAATGGTGATTTCGCCTTGGTCTACACCTAACTCATTAAGCAGTAGTTTAAATAAACTGGATTTACCACAGCCATTAGCGCCAATAATGGCTGCCCGTTTTTGTGGTTGTATGGTGGCATTGGCACTTTCAAGAAGAAATTGCGTGCCTCGTTGTAAGCTAATGTTTTGTAAAATAATCATGGAGCTATTATATAGACATTCGACGATATAAATGAACACAAAAAGCGGCTATTTTTCTGTCTGACGTCGTTCCTCAATTGGCCAATAGAGTGGCTATTACCTGCATTGAGCGCCTAGTCCTAGTCAGACAAAAAAATATCTCACTTTATTGTTGTTCCTTTATATCGTTGAATGTCTATAACAGTCTATGTCACTGCCAAGCAGAATTCTGTAGGGTTAAATTGCCATGAAAAATGGTTTTTTCTCGTAGAGAAACATGATTGAATAAGGCGCCTTTACGATTTGTCAGCAATCTCATTTGCTATTCACTTTGTATCTTCTTGCCATTTAATGCGTCACTGACGATAACGGGCCTAAATATGAAAACGATTATCTATCAGCAGCAAACCGTTACGCCCTCAAAAATTGTTTGTGTCGGGCGTAACTACGCCAAACATATCACCGAGCTTAACAATCAGAATACGGGTGATATGGTAATTTTTATGAAGCCGAATAGTGCCATTAGCAGTGTATTGTATGCCAGTCAAAAAGCATGCTCACAAGTTATCCATTATGAAGCGGAGTTATGTTTCATTATTGAAAAGAATGCCTTAGCGGGTGTGGGGTTTGGCTTAGATCTTACCAAACGTGAATTACAAGGTGATTTAAAAGCAAAAGGATTACCCTGGGAGCGCGCGAAAGGCTTTGATGATTCTGCTGTATTCAGCGAGTTTATTGCACTTAATAGCGATATGGCAGTGGCTGACTTGTCTGTCGAGTTATTGATCAATCAACAACAGCGCCAAAAAGGCGGAGTGTCTGAAATGCTATTTTCTCCAGAAACTGTGCTAGCCGATGTGACATGTTTTATGACCTTTGAAGATGGCGATGTGATGATGACTGGCACGCCAGAGGGGGTAGGTGTTGTGCAGCAAGGTGATGAGTTTGTCGGGCGTGTTTTTTATCAAGATAAGCTACTAATAGAAATGCTCTGGATTGCTCAGTAAAGGGGTGAAGGCGGGTAGCGAGACAGCTCTGTCACAAATCCGTCATATCTATAAGCTAGTCTACATTGAACAAACGATAAACAGATAAGCTCTTAATAACAGGGGCAAGGTAGAAATATTGTGGACGATTACGTAGAAGATGTATTGGATAGTCAATTTGAAGAATTTGAAGACGATAAAGATGAAATAGATGATTATTGCTAATCATTTAATGACGCGCTTTTTTGGAAGCCCACACCAGTAATTAGTAATAAGGGATGAGGAAACAATACTTTATCCAGTGATGCTTGCATTCCGCTTCCCCACCTTCGTTGCTCAAAACCTTACGTGTCCCGACATGCGCGCCTTTGAACGCCTTGGTGAGAAAGCAGACTACTGCGCCTAAATTGGACAAAGTATTGCTTCCTCGTCCTTAATCCATACCCATAAGAAATATTGATAATAAGTAATATGATTGTAAATAAGAATCTGTCAATAAAAGATTGTAAATAGTAGTGGTGCAGTAGTAGTGTTTTTATATACCATATTGCGCCATGACTCACTCTTCCCCAGCACTTTCTCTTTCCCAGCTTAATTCATCTACGCTCATTCAGCATGCGTATGGAGTGGTTCATCAACAACTCCATTGGAAAACCTTTGATAATAAAAAACTCTCGGTCTACTTGCGCCGTGATGATTTAGCGTCTGAGCATTATCCGGGCAATAAATGGTACAAGTTGTTTTATAATTTGCAGGCCATTTTAGCGGCAGGTCATAAAACCGTTGTTAGTTTTGGCGGGGCTTATTCCAATCACATTCATGCGCTTGCGGCGATGGGGCAGCAGTACGGTCTTAATACCGTAGGAATTATTCGAGGATATAAGCCAAAAACGCTTTCCTCTACCTTACATGATGCTGAATCCTGCGGTATGCGCCTATTATTCTTAGAGCATAGTGCCTATCGCAATAAAGATATTAGTCAGTTTAGTGACTTGTTAGCCGCTGAGTATGGAGGGGCTGTTGGGAATGTAACACATGGAGAAATTGGTGAGAGCGAAGAAAGTGGGGAAAGTGGGGAAGGTGGAGAAGGTGGAGAAGGTGGAGATGGCGCTGGTTATTATTGCCTGCCCGAAGGCGGTGATAACCCATTAGGTATAAAAGGGTGCCAAGCGATTGGGCAGGCGATACAGCAGCATTTTAGCGGTGATTATACGGTGTGTTGTGCAGCAGGAACGGGAACAACACTCGCGGGCATTATCTCTGCCATGCCAGAACATATCGAGTGCTTAGGTTTCTCTGCGCTTAAAGGCGAGGACACACTGAGTGCGCATATAACGCAGCGATTAGAGGAAGTGGAGTGTTATCATCAGCAATGGAGAATCATTAATGACTATCACCACGGGGGTTATGCGAAAACGACCCCTGAATTATTGCAGTTTATGGTAGAGATGGAAGTAGCCAATAATGTGCTATTAGAGCCGGTGTATAGCGCCAAAATGTTGTGGGGTATCGATCAGTTAGCTCAGGCAGATTATTGGCCACAGGGCAGTACCGTGGTAGCAGTACATGGTGGTGGGATACAAGGGCGCCGGGGGTTTGATCTCCCTGTGTTGTGAGCTATTATACGTTACAGCACAAAAAATCGCTGTACTTCACTTATCTTCTGTTCGTTCTCCCTTTGTTCGTTCCCTATTTCCTCACTCCCTAATCGTAATTGTGCAATATGTAGTGGCGCATCACTTTCTATGTCTTGGGTTAATTGTTGCAATAGGTCGCTGCTAGTGAGTAGTGGTAAGTCATAATCTTCCACATCTTGCTGTGTGACGACTGACATCCATAATTGCCGAGGTAAAATAGCGTAGCGGTCATCGGTGTTGAGAATGTTAGGTGATGATATTAGCGCCTTTCGATATTGCCAGTATTGCTTGTATGGTGACTGAAAATGCCCGCAATGGGGCATATCAATACCGTGCTGATCGGGAGAACTTTGATAGGGTAGCTCTTGATGGGGTAGGTAAAGTCGTCCTGTTAGTAACAGTTTAGGTTTGAGTTGTTGAGGCGTTAAACCAATAGTGGTTAAGGCGGCTGCGCCCGCTGCTGTTTCTGATAAGCGGAGCTGATGCTGGATTAGGTGGTTGAGTTTAATGCTGAGACTGTCTTTTTTGTTAGGGCCAATCCACTGATGCCAATTATACATAACAATATTTTTGGGTATATCGATGGTTAAATTGGGGTAGCCCACATAAAATTTCACGGCCACTTCTATGTGGTAGTGTTGTTGGTCATGTTTGTCCCAGACAATAAAATCGTATTCGCCAATGGTTCTTTTTTCGCTATTTGCCTGTAAGTTTTTCGCTAGCAGGCTAAAGCGAGGGTAGCAGCTAAAATAAAAGCTGAGTAATTGTTCGAAGTAGATGCCCAAACGCGTCGCACGCTGGTCTTTTAGATGCTCGACTAATGGCCTAGGGTCCTTATCTAGAGCGTATAACCATTGAGTGAGCTCATGGTCTTGCCAAGTAGGGGTAAGACAGTCTTTGCCATTATCAACGTCGGAAGTGTGTGGGTTAAAGGTATATGTGTCTGGAAACTGCGTAAATAAGCCCGGTGTGAGCAGTGCCCATGCTAAATCCCTCACCGAGCGATGATAAAACTCTTGTGCGATCAGCTGGTTGAGTTGATCAATCGATAGTGGCAGTTGAGAGAGCTGAGAAGCCTTGGGGCATAGGTGTTGTTGTAAACGTTGGCTTGGTTTAGGCGATAAGGGTAATGGCGTGATATTTGGCATGTGATTATATTAACACGAGCCTAGCATGATCCCTTATAATGAGATCTATTTATAGTATTGATGATTTATCGTCATCTATACTACTTATTCAAGACTATTTATTCAGTACTAGTTATTCGATACTATTTATTGGGTATTACTGATGAATAGGATTGATTCGATTATTGTGTTCTTGGAGCGTTATGCAGGCATTTAAACATATAGGTTTAGCGGGGCGATTAAGCTCTACAAAAGCACAAGAGACGACACATAAGCTCATTGACTTTTTATTGGCGCAGC
>JBLHVX010000034.1:0-14316 GCA_047628835.1 Granulosicoccus sp. | reverse complement strand
TAAACCACGGTCGTTGTGGATGTAGCTGGTGACATTGCCTTTCCAATCGGTTTTTGAGGCCATAAAGCCGTTAGTGTCGTAGGTGTAGGCTTGGTTGGCGGAGGCGCAATTCTCGGAAGCTTGGCCTTCGACTTGGGTCATTTTGTATTCACCGTTGAACTGGGTGAAGTGATAGGTGTTTTGTTTACCTAGAGCGTTGGTGACGGTGCGCGTGCCATCGTCGTGATATTCGATTTGGCTGCGCTCGATGCCGGAGTTTAATTCGCCCATTTCACTGCTGATGGCGCGGCCTTGGTCGTCATACTGAACGGAGGAAATACGGTTGTTGTTTTCGTCGATTATGCCGGTAATGTAATGGGGGAACGTGGTGTTTTCGTATAGGTAGGTTTTTGTTGAATTATCGGAATAAGTTATTTTAGTTAAGAGATCAATACCACCACCCGCACCAGAAATTTTTTCATACTCATACTGAATACCGGTGCTGGTGCTAGCGCTGGTACCTATAGTAGCCTTAACTACCTTACCCTCTGTTACCGTTAGGCTCATGCCAAAAGTTTGGCTTTGCCTTCTTATGATAACTCGATCCTGATAACGAGAAATATTATGAGTGACGCCACTAGGGGATTGAATAGATAGCAACTGTCCAACACGGTCATAGCGCTCTACGGTTCCATTTTTTAAAACTAACTGATATCTATCCCCCTCCACTAATTCAAGGCGTTCGGTATAATGTGATTGCCCAGAGACCACGCCATCATTAATGATAAAACTTAATATACGCCCGTCTGCACGCTGAGCAGCAACTTCACCAATATCCACGATAATTTTTTGGGTATAAGTAGTAGTCCAAACCTGATAACGAGAATTAGCGTTGTAATAAAACGTCAACTCTAAAGGATCGAGGCCTTCACCGAGAAAATCTTGTCGAGAAAAGAACTTGTTCCCGGTCACAATATTAATAGGCTGACCAGTGAGAATCCTCGGGCATTCGTCAGATTGGCCATTATTATTAGCCGATGCGAGTGGGCCAGATTGAAGCTGATTTGGCGCAATGTAATGTCTGTAGAAACAATATCCGAATTCACGATGGGCAAATATATGCTTGTGATCGCCCCTCCATTCAAAGGCATTATTAGGATCAAGCAGAGGACAAGTGCTTGAGTTGCGTATTGGCCAAGATAACTGATCCCAAGTTGCAGCAGTTGGAGGATAAATACTCCCATGAGAATAAACACTCTGCGGGCAAGCTAGTATTATTGGTACTGTAAACTTAAATATCCAACCAGTATATCGTTGAAAGTATGTATGTACGGATGTGCTCCTTTTTAGCGTTATTAACGATCCGGCGCTATCAGCCAATAGCCTTAGTCTCGAATGCTCTATAGTATTAGTTAGAGTTTTATTTTTAAAGAAGGGGAACATCACTGTAATTCCTTTTAATCTGTTTATCATCATTGAGTTTCACATTACACTTTTTATTTTGGCGACATAATAAACTCTTGAACTCACCAAAACAACACCTCAACAACGAAGATTACCAAACAAAAGCTGAAGCTAGACAACGTATTTTCGAATACATTGTAGTTTTTTATAATCGGAAAAGGAAACATGCTTTTCTACATTACATGACTGTAGAATACGAAGATAAATGTGCAGGTAATCAAACCGTCCTTTTTATTGGGGGAAGCTCAAAGCGATAGAGACTGACGGCCCCATTAATACAGCGCTGCAATGTAGCGCCTCTATTTAATACATCAATCAATAGCATCAATGAACATTTTAATGTAACTACTCAGCTAACAGCCAAGATCGCGCTGAACTGCGTTAAAAAATGATTATTTACACTTGTAAACTCACATTTTTCGTCTTGCTCAGCACAATATTGACTGTAATCTGAACAGTCACAGACAGTGCTAGTAGTCATTAAGCGCTGCGCCAAGAGTCTGCCCGAGAAGGCATGAACTCCACTGCAAGCAAGTAATAGTAAGCTAACTTGCAGCGGCTATAAAAGATATTGTAAAGACTATGCGGATAAGGCAGTGAATAATTGCTGCTTAATGTGCTCCACTTCGCCCACACCTTCGATGCGAATATATTTAGGCGCGGGTGAACCTTGCTGTTCTCCTAGGTTTTGGTAGAACTCCACTAGTGGCTCGGTTTGCTGATGATATACTTCTAAGCGCTTACGAATGGTGACTTCTTGGTCATCTTCACGCTGAATTAACGCGTCGCCTGTTTCATCGTCAATGCCTTCTTGTTTTGGAGGATTATAAATCACATGATAAATACGCCCCGAGTCTGCATGTACTCGACGGCCGCTTAAACGTGAGACAATTTCTGCATCTTCAACGTAGATTTCCACCACATTATCAATCACTACACCGGCGTCTTTCATCGCATCTGCCTGCGGAATAGTCCGAGGGAAGCCATCAAGCAAAAAGCCTTTGTCACAATCGGCTTCTTTAATACGTTCTTTAACCAATGCGATAATAATATCATCAGATACTAAGCCGCCACTGGCCATCACACCTTTTACCTGCAAACCCAATTCAGAGCCCGCTTTTACCGCAGCGCGCAACATATCGCCTGTGGATATTTGCGGAATACCAAACTCCCCAGTCATTAGTTTAGCTTGTGTTCCTTTACCTGCCCCTGGGGCGCCTAACAATATAATTCGCACGGATGTATGCTCCTGTTACTCAAGTCAAATATGTGGGTATTACGTTTTATGATTATATCGTCGGTTAAGGTTATTTTAATTTTTGTTCAACCAACGGTGACTATCTCACTCATGTCATTGCTTTGATCATTTGGATAGGCGTTACATTTAGTGATGTGAAAACAATCGACAAAAATACGATAACACGTTGCTATTCCTAGGCTCAACCTAAAAATACCCTTGAGTTTCATATATAATGCGTTTTTACCTTTTTTTGCCCTTAACAAGCATCTGCGCCTTTGCAATTTGCCAACGCCTGTCCAATTCTTCTTCATTAAGGGATGACAAATTCACAGGCTCTACCTGCGCTTGTGATTCAACCAATCTAAACCTGTCTTCAAATTTACGACTGGATTGCCGACAAGCAGTCTCAGCGTCCACTTTTAAGTGTCGAGCAAGGTTCACCACGGTAAATACCACATCACCCAGCTCATCTTGTATCGCCGATACATCGCCTGATTGTGTTGCGGCCTTTAACTCACCGATCTCTTCAGTCAACTTAACATAAACGGAGTCGATATTGGACCAGTCAAAACCCACCGACGCGGCACGCTTTTGTAGTTTAGTTGCTCTAACCAAACTTGCCAGCGCCACCGGCACATCATCCATTACACTAGTGTACCCCTTAGCATCGCGCTCACGTTGCTTAGTTTTTTCCCATTCTTGCTTGATAGCTTGCTCAGCCGCTTGACGTTCTGCATGTAAAGCAGAATTAGAAGCTGAGAAAGAGATACGACTCGCTAATGTGCCGTCAGGGAAAACATGGGGGTGGCGACGAATTAACTTAGCGGTCAGCTCGGTGACTATTTCGTCAAAGGTAAACGCTTGCTCTTCTTTGGCCAGCTGACTGTAAAAAATGACCTGGAACAGCAAGTCCCCTAACTCTTCTTTAAGTTGCTGTTTATCACCTTGCTCGATCGCATCGACGACTTCATAAGCCTCTTCCAAGGTCGACGGTGCGATACTGCTGTAAGTTTGGACTTGATCCCAAGGGCAGCCGTATACCGGCTCTCGCAAGCGAGCCATTAATGTGAGCAGCTCATTGATCGCTGAATTATTGTTTGAATCAGTCATATTGTGCTAACGCTAAAAAGAACAGGGACCATTAATTTTTCCGCCTCGCCGAAGCAACATTCGTCAATTGATTCAATCGAGAAAGAATATGGCTAAGGTGAGCAAAATCACGGATATCTATCGTCACCACCATAGATACAGTATTCAGCCCTCTATCGGATAGTGTCTGCATCGCACTGATGTCAATCCGAGCAGCATCTAACACCGTAGTCACATCTTTTAGCAGGCCGACTCTGTCATACGCATCCACCAAAACATCAACCGCATAAGTTTGGGTCGGTTCTTCACCCCACTCAACTTTAATAATTCGATCGGGCTCATCGGACGCCAATTGTAGAATATTACGGCAATCTTTACGGTGGATAGACACGCCTTTACCTAAAGTAATGTAGCCGATAATTTCATCGCCCGGCAGTGGATTACAACAATGGGCTATATTGGTCAGTAAATTTCCCACTCCATCGATATAAACATCCATACCCGCCGTAGTGGGTTTTTTATTGGAAAAATTGATTTCTGTTTGTTCGGGAATACTCGGTGCTAATAGTTTTTGCGACGTCCGCAAGACTTGCGCTACTGTCACGTCGCCAGAACCTACATGAGCATATAAATCGTCAAGTGTTTTTTGTTTTAGCAGTTTTAATAGCGCCTCAAAATCAACATCTTTTATACCCAAACGACGTAACTCTTTATCTAAAACAGCACGACCATCCGCTACATTTTGATCCCGCGCCTGCTCACCAAACCATTGGCGTACTTTTGCTTTGGCTCGCGAGGTATGTAAATAACCCAAGCCGTCCATTAACCAATCACGGCTAGGGACAGTTTGCTTACCCGTCAGCACTTCTACTTGATCACCGGTTTTTAAGATATGGTTAAGAGGGACAATGCGGCCGTTTACTTTCGCACCACGACAGCGGTGACCTATTTCGGTATGTACTCGATAAGCAAAGTCGAGGGGTGTCGCTTTGACAGGCAAATCAATAACGTGGCCGTCAGGTGTAAAAAGAAAAACTCGGTCTTGCTCGACACTAGCCCCTAATTCATCGGCGAGGCCGTCAACACCCAACTCTTCGTGCCAGTCGAGGACTTGCCGTAGCCATTCTATTTTTTGCTCATAGCTATCAACTTGCGCATCGCTGCTATCGGTTCCCTTATAACGCCAATGAGAACACACTCCATACTCAGCTTCTTCGTGCATGGCGTGAGAGCGAATCTGCACCTCGATGATACGATTATTAGGGCCAACAACCGCGGTATGTAAGGAGCGATAACCGTTTTCTTTAGGCGCAGCAATATAATCATCAAACTCATGAGGGATATTGCGCCATGAAGTATGCACAATTCCCAGTACTTCATAACAATCTTTGGTAGTAGGAACCAGAATCCGTACCGCGCGAATATCATAGACTTCAGAGAAACCTATATTTTTTCGCTGCATTTTTCGCCAAATACTATAGATGTGCTTAGCACGACCATAGACTTCGGCGTCAATTCTATTTTTTTGGATTTGCGTTTGTAAACTTTCAACCACGTAATCGATATAGTCTTGTCGATCTAAGCGCTTTTCGTCGAGTAATTTAGCAATGTTTTTATAGTCATCCGACATAACATAACGAAAGCCTAAATCTTCTAGCTCCCACTTGACATGACCTATACCTAAGCGATGCGCTAATGGCGCATAGATATCAAGCACTTCACGTGCGACTTGTCGTTTGCGTTCTTCCGTGGCATGTTTGACCGCGCGAATAGCGCAGGTTCTTTCTGCTAATTTGATTAATGCAACACGCACATCATCTACCATCGCGACGAGCATTTTTCGCACATTTTCGGTTTGTTCTGCCGAACGCTGTCCTAATACCGATTCTTCGGAGTCATTGCGTAACTGACTAATCGCCGCCATACCCAGCACGCCGTTCACCAAGTTTTCAACTATGTCGCCATAACGCTCTTTAATATCAGGCAGTGCTATTTTGCGCTCACGTACACCACGATAAACCACAGCAGCAATAAGCGCTTCTTGGTCCAATTGCAATTCAGCCAAAATATCGGCCATTTCTAGACCAGTAATAAAGCTACTTGCACGCTCAGACCATAAATTGTCTGCTGGTGCATGCTGCTTTTCGGCTTGCTGAGCCAATGTCGCTGCGGTAATCAACTGCTGTTTAGCAAACTCATTACTGCCTGCGACAGAGGTAATATGTTCGGCCCACTGATGAATGTCTATTTCACCACTAACAGTAAGCGGATAGTCATCTCTAACTTTAACCATTTGACCTACTTTATCCTGATTTCAATGTCCGTTTTATTTTTGTACTACTCGTTTTTACACTAGAAACAGATCGTGTTGATTTTTGATGGGTATTGCGAGATATCTTTCCCTTCTTAAATGAAGGATCAATCGTAAAGAGCGCCATAATTTCGACATGGGATGTTTGTGGAAACATATCCATCACGCCTAACTGAGCTAAGCGATAACCACTATTGACTAAAATACCGGCATCGCGAGAAAAGGTCGATGAATCACAAGAGACATAGACAATACGCTGCGGCGATAGTTCATTGATTTTCTCACAAACAGCCTTAGCCCCGGCACGTGGCGGATCAAGCAATAGCGCATCAATAGTCAATGGGGTGACTGTAAAAGTAGAACTTGCGGAATGTGTGTTGGTAGAACTCAGGTCAGAACGTGGGTCTGAGCCTACTCCAGAACGTAGTAATGCTGTCCAACTATCTACCGCCGATAAATCCTTCGCCATAAACGAAGCGTTATCTATCTGGTTCAGTTTCGCATTCGCAGTCGCTCGCGCAACCATCGGGTTGATACCCTCTATACCTATGACATGTTTTGCACGCAACGCCAAAGGAAGAGAAAAGTTGCCAATACCACAGAACAAATCAAGAATAACCTCATTGGACTGAGGAGCCAGCAACTCTATTGCCTGGAGTATCATTTGCTGATTGACGTGATGGTTAGACTGAATAAAATCTTGCGGGTGAAACTGTAGTTTAAGTCGCTTATCGGCGTTGATCTCATAGGATAATCTAGGGTCAGCCAACTGCCCTTCTGCATCATATAAACCTGAGCCTTTTTGAGGTTGGAACCATATGTTTGCCACAACCGACAAGCTATCAAGAAGTAACAATAGGGCCTGTTTATCAACGTTCGATAGTGATCGTATATGTCGAATCACCACGCCAATAGCGGTGGCCGTATTCACCAACTCAATATGTGACACCACATTCGCAGGTATACGCGACAACCATTCACGCAATAGCGGCAACATCGATTCTAGTGACGAGCTCAACACCTCACAACGATCAGTATTCACAATGGCATGGCTATCGGCTTCGCGAAAGCCGAGCATGACCTCACCTGTTTTCGTGTAATCGACAGCCAAACGTACTCGCTGACGATACCGATACTCTTGGTCACTTATAGGGGGCAACAAATTATCTGGCACCACTGAAGACCAGCGAGATAACTGAGACAACACCGTTCGCTGCTTAAATGCAAGTTGATCCTGTATCGGCATATATTGTACTGAACAACCACCGCAACGAGAAAACACAGGACACAAAGGCTCTCGACGCTGTGACGAAGCCACTATCAGTTGCCTAACACGTGATTCAATATAACGTGATGAACTATGGGTTACGGTAATCGTCACCGTTTCATCAACCAACGCGCCATCAATAAATAATGTTTGTCCGTTGACGGTAGCAATGCCACGACCATCATCAGCAAGGCGCTCTACAACGACCTCTTTATCGTGACCAATAAAACCTGTCGTCGCTGCTACCCCCGGTTTTCTACGCGACTTATGCGACGCGGCAGATGATTTACTCTGTTTTCGAGATGCTGGGCTTTTATAGCGAGAAGAAGACACGATTTAAACACGCCCCTTTTTATTAGAAACCGAGGCATTAGAAACCGAGGCATTAGAAACCGAAGCATTAGAAACCAAGGCATCAGAAATCGAGGCGTCAGGTACCGATTCTTCATTAAAAACACCTGAAGACAAATAGCGATCACCTCGATCGCAACCGATCGCAACGATCACTGCATTTTCAACGGTCTGACTCAACTCCAATGCTGCCGCTACCGAACCGCCAGATGAAACGCCCAAGAATAAGCCTTCTTGTTTAGCTAGCGCTCGCATCGCCACTTCGGCTTTGGATTGGCTCATATTCACTGTGTGGTCTACATGGGTCGCATCAAAAATGGATGGAATATATGCTTGTGGCCAGCGGCGAATACCCGGGATACTCGCACCTTCTTCTGGCTGTAAACCAATAATCTGAATACCAGGATTTTGTTCTTTAAGAAACATCGACGTACCCGTAATGGTGCCAGTAGTTCCCATAGAACTGATAAAATGAGTGATATTACCGTGCGTTTGCTCCCATATTTCTGGGCCGGTACCTTCGTAATGAGCTAATGGGTTATCCGCATTACCGAACTGATCTAACACTTTACCCTTACCCTCTGCTTGCATTTTTTGCGCTAAGTCCCGCGCGCCTTCCATACTTTCTTCGGCGCTGACTAAAATAAGCTTTGCACCATAGGCAGTCATTGCTGCCTTACGTTCAGCAGTCGCACTATCAGGCATAATCAAAATCATCCGGTAGCCTTTAATCGCTGCCGCCATTGCTAATGCAATACCTGTATTACCGCTAGTGGCTTCAATTAACGTATCACCGGGAGAAATATCTCCGCGCTCTTGTGCACGGTTAATCATAGATAAGGCCGGACGGTCTTTAACCGAACCCGCAGGGTTATTACCTTCTAATTTCACTAGAATAGTATTGCCGTTGATATTCGCGCCAGGCAAACGCTGCAGACGCACCAAGGGAGTTTTACCAACATATTGCTCAATCGTAGGATAGAGGGAAGAAGTAGCCGAGCTAGAAAAGGAGTGAGCATCATTCATAAAAACAAGCCTTGCCAAAATAAGTGGGCTATTTTACCCTTGATCGCATTGCTATAACACAGCGATGTGCGATTAAGTGATTGTCTCGCTCTTTATTTATTGCTCTATTCTTGAGTTATTAATTAAGCAATTGGCGCATCAACTAACAAGACGGATAATGAAATGCCTCAAGCCCCTTACACCATGAAACATTACTGTTTGCTAAATATCTGTTTTTTAGCCACTAGCGCCATCGCGTGCCTATTTATTTATGATACGGTCGCTGAGTTTTCTCGTGCATCGGGCGCTCAGGCTAATGACTTGGCATTGTTCGTTTATCAACTGATTGTTATTGTATTGGGCAGCAGTATCGTTTTTTCCATACTATCTTGGGCATGCTTATTTTGCACATACTTGCCCAGAAAGTTTATACCTAAGTGGGCATTAGATTCTCGACAAAAAAACATACAGAAAGAGACAGTATCAATTACCAACATTAACATTGCAGACGCTATCAAAGAAGCACTACAAACGTCACCTATCGAGCCGAAGAAAAACCACGACAGCACTGATAACGATATACCTATACGGCTACTTATTGTAGATGATAATCCAGCCAACATTATGATAATGACAAACCATTTACGCGCAGACAACAGGGAGATAGTTACGGCAACTAACGGCTTGGACGCCATTCAGTTATTTGAAAAAACACCTGCTGACATTATTTTTATGGATATAGAAATGGAGGGAATGAATGGCCCGCAAACATTACAAAATATTCGTTCACTAGAGAAACTTAACGGTATTAATCATGCTGTACGAACACCTATCATCGCTGTAAGCGCACACAAGGAAATCGACAAAAAAATAGATATGCTGAGACAAGGATTTGACGACTATTTAGCGAAGCCTATTGACTCAGAAAAACTTAACAGCACCTTACAACGATGGCAAACTGCTCATAAAAAAACCATATCTCACGCTCTTTTTTTTCCAACACCAACATATCAAAAAACGCACATTAAAGAGAACGTACAAGAGAACATATTAGAAGGCCGCCCTATTTCACCGACACACCACCGCCCACAACAGCCACACAAACTTACCAGCAAAAATACTGATATAAAAGATGACAGTCCTTTAAAAAAAGTGGTCAGCATTGAGTCGTCATTAGCTCATAGCAACAACAACAGTCATCTAGCAAAGGACATGTTAGCACTCCTTATTATCATGATAAAAAAAGAGAAGATAGGCATTATTACTTTATGCAACAAGCAAGACTGGGAAAAACTCTACCAACTTAACCATAAAATTTACGGCGGCAGTTCATATTGCGGGGTACCACAATTACAATCCGCCAATAAGGCCTTAGAAAGATTATTGCAATCTCAACTAACCTTGGCTCAACCTGAAACGAACGTTATAGAACAAGCAGTGAACGATCTAAGCAAAGCTATAGATGATATTATTTTATGGGACGAGCAGCACGATATTGATATTATTTTCGGTATTAATTAAAAAATTCTATTTATTATGGGCCTTAGCTAAACTGTCATTATTTAAAACTCCTTATTTTAAACCGCCCTCACCCATATTTTTTTCCACTAACTGCTCCGCATTTTCATGAAATTGTGCTAACGCATTTCCACACAATCCTAACCGCGCTATCACCGCAGCCAACAGTAATACGCTACCTGCAACAATAAATAATAGCTGTGGATTAATGCCCCACAAATAACCACTCACTAGCGCGCCAATGGCGCCACCCACACCAAAAGTGACCGAACTATATAGGGCGTTGCCCTGCCCCGCATTCTTGCCTTTAAAAAACTGGCGGATCAGCTCGATACTCGCTGCATGAGCAGCGCCAAAACTAAATGCGTGAATGCATTGAGCAACCACCACCACCCATACAATATCTGCAAAAAATGCCGTCAAAAACCAACGCATGCTCGTCAGCAACAAACTCCAAAACAGTAAATAACTCACCCCCACTGCTGGCATCAGGCGATGAATAATCAAAAACAGAATAACCTCAGCAACAACACCCAGCGCCCACAACAAGCCGATGACGGTACGCGTATAGCCATAACTTTCTAGATATAAACTAAAAAAGGTATAGTAAGCACCAAAACTCAGCTGCAACAAAAATGCCGCCACAAAAAAAGCGACGACTGCTGGCTGCTGAATAATCGCTTTGCATGAAATCGAAACATGGCTAACAGCGCGAGCCGGAGGCTCTGACAACACTGCGCAATTTATCGTAATAAATAGTAATATTACCCATGAGATAGGAATTAAATAGGTGATGGAAACGACATCAAACAAAAAACCCAATGCCGTTACCGAAACAATAAAACCCACTGAACCCCATACCCGGATACGGCTATAGTGTTGACTTTTTTCATCGAGATACTGAATTGTCACTGTATCAAATTGTGACAATACCGCATTCCAAAAAAAGCTGTAAAGAAAGGTAATCAGTAAAATAGGAAGTAACGTTTGCCAATAGAATAAGCCGGTAAAAAATAATGTGGCAAGGCCAGACCCCACACCAATAATCAATAATCGCTTACCAGTGCGATCACATATCCACCCCCATAAGTTAGGGGCAATAATTTTAGTCCCCATTAACACAGCATTGACTAGGCCTATGGCGTAAGCTGTCAGGCCAATATCGGATAAATATAAACCAAGGAAAGGGCTAAGTGCGCCTACAAGAGCAAAGTAAAAAAAATAAAAACCAGACAGACGCCAATAAGGAATGCTCGATGATCCAACCATTAAAACATTATCCAAGCTGCCGTTGACCGATTAGTTTATTGACACTTACTGCTGATCATTTATTGATAGCCGACTATTGATGGTCGGCCTGCGCGGGAATAGTAGGAACACTATGAGAGATATCACCATTCTGGCCGCGATGGCGTAACAGGTGATCTATTAACACCAACGCCATCATTGCTTCGGCAATAGGTGTAGCACGAATACCCACACACGGATCATGCCGACCCTTGGTGACGATTTCCACCGGCTCACCGTATATATCAATGCTGCGGCCTGGGATATGTAAGCTAGAGGTCGGCTTTAAAGCGATATGCGCAATAAGATCTTGACCTGTTGATATCCCACCTAAGACGCCACCCGCGTTATTAGACAAAAATCCTTCTGGAACAATTTCATCACGATGCTCGGTGCCTTTTTGACTAACCACATCAAAACCTGCGCCGATCTCTACACCCTTAACTGCATTAATACTCATTAATCCATGAGCAAGGTCAGCATCTAAGCGATCAAAAATAGGCTCGCCTAACCCGGGAATCATCCCGCTCGCAACCACCGATATTTTTGCACCAACAGAATTACCTGATTTACGCAACTGCTGCATATACTCTTCCATCTCTGGCACTTTACTCGCATCAGGACAAAAGAATGGGTTGTTATGGACTTCATCCCAATCAAGCTGATCTGCTTTGATAGGACCGAGCTGAGAAAGGTAACCGCGAATTTTTATACCGCTATGCTCTAGCAAATATTTTTTCGCAATCGCGCCAGCAGCTACTCGCATAGCGGTTTCACGCGCTGATGAACGCCCGCCACCACGATAATCGCGTACGCCGTACTTTTGCATATAAGGATAATCTGCATGAGCAGGTCGAAATTGATCTTTAATATTGCCGTAATCTTTAGAACGTTGGTCGGTATTTTCTATCAACAAACCAATCGGAGTCCCAGTGGTTTTACCTTCAAAAACACCCGATAAAATCTTGACCTGATCAGGCTCTTTACGCTGGGTTTCATAACGATTTTTACCCGGGCGACGGCGATCAAGGTCACCTTGTAAGTCGGCCTCGGTCAATGCTAAGCCCGGAGGGCAACCATCAACAATACAGCCTAAAGCGATACCATGACTTTCACCAAAGGTAGTGGTGGTAAATAATTTTCCGAAACTGTTACCTGACATAGTGCGTTTAATACCTTTATGCTAATCAATAATTCCCTTTCGGGAAAGATTACTGCGGGGATCTCATCATTTATCGTCAATACTGATAACGACTAACAGAAGCACATTATACGTGATTCACACAAACTCTGCTTGATACGCAAGTAACTCCTGCTTACTGATAACAAACACGCCATGACCACCCGATTCAAACGTTAGCCACATAAAAGGCACGCGGGGAAACGCCGCTTCAACGTTTTCACAGCTATTGCCCACTTCAACAATCATGACGCCGTCATCGCTTAAAAAATTCGCCGCGTCTCTCAATAAACGCCGCGTAATATCTAAACCATCAGAGCCTGAACCTAAGGCAATAGCAGGCTCCGCACGATATTCGGCGGGCATACTATCAATATCGGCTTTATCCACATACGGTGGGTTCGTCACAATCAAATCGTATAGCTGCGGGGTGATTTGGTCAAACACGTCAGACTGTTGGGTCACAACACGCTCTGCCACGTCGTGACGCTGAATATTGTCCCGTGCAACAGCAAGTGCTTCTTTAGAAATATCGCTCAAATCAACTTGCACACTGGGAAGATACAGTGCTGTCGCAATACCGATACATCCACTGCCGGTGCACATATCTAGTATGCGAATAGGCCGATCATCGCAGGGGGCTGACAACCAAGGTTGGTAGCCCTGAGCAATTAACTCGGCTATGGGCGATCGCGGCACCAACACATACTCATTCACGGCAAATGCATACCCACAAAACCAACCTTCGCCCGTAATATAAGCCGCAGGTACACGCTCATCAATGCGGCGCGCAAACAATGCCGCAATGGCCTGCCATTCTGACTTGCTAATCGCTTGATGAAGGATACTCGCGTCAGCATCAAAAGGCAGACCTAATGAATAGAACACCAGCCAAAACGCTTCGTCTTCGGCATTATCTGTACCATGGCCAAAATATAGCTCAGCTTGCTCAAACAGTCTCGCCCCACGTTCAATACATTCTGCGATGGTGGCCGGCAGTTTTGAATTGCCGTGTTGAAACACTGCCGGGAAAGAAGGTCTATTCATTTTTAAAACCACGTTAACTCTACAGTAATCGCATCGGTAGCGACAACAAGGGTGAGCATTTATCTAGGAAGCCCTAGTGAACATGTAAAATATCAAGTTGCGTATACAAACGACGATTGCCTCGTCTCACGGTGTACAAGGTAATATACATATCTGCTACTTGCTGAATACCCGCTTCTTCTGTCACATTTTGAACAACTGCAGGGTAAGATACACGGTATACACTATATTTTTGTGAAGCATTCGCACCATATAACTGCTTTACGCCAAAGTGATCATTCGCCCAATTGTTACTTTCTCCACACTGCCTACCTTCACAAGTAAACAATAACTCGGCGTTGCTCGGCACTTGCTCTTGATAATAATTAAATACATCCGCCTCCACATAATCTCTAGGCATTTCTAGGGTATATCGCTGTAACTCCCCCGATTGTCGCTGCCACTTTCTAGGCACCCAACGATCATCTGTTTTTCTGTATTTATCCAGTGCGACAATATAATCTTTTTCTTGATAACTGGACTGATTTAGCACCTGCGCTTGCGGATGCAACTCAAACGAAAAAGCCTTATCAGCACTC
>JBLHVX010000033.1:0-14487 GCA_047628835.1 Granulosicoccus sp. | reverse complement strand
GATCGAGGGCATTTTTTCGATCATTTGAGGCGAATAGTGAGCCTATTCTACGAAAATGATCGGGAAAAGGCACCGATTTCTTGCTGCCGCAGTAGATTCTTCCTAAGTCCGACAGGCTCCTAGGTAAGGTAGTGAACTTTCTTAACCTTACCTGGGTGTCATCGGTATAAATAGGAGCTACGCTTACCAATTTTTCTTGAATATAATAACCAAAATGCTGTGCATCTTCATCGTCTTCAACAACTGGAGAAAGCCAGTGGTTTATCAGGCCACAGGACTGCTTGGCGAACAGAAAACAAAATATCATCTGAAGAAACCGTTTTAATCTCCCCCTTGGTATTCCATGTTACCCCGCTGCTTACGCCTTATTATGCTACTAATATATGTCATTTATAGGCATAATTAGTATTGCTCACCATTACACCACAACAAACAAACTATAACAGCCATCGACGAAGAACAGGAGACACCATGAAAAAGCCAACGATAAGAAGTTTATTAGCTATCAGTGCGTTATTTTTATCATTCAGCCCAGCGCATATTATAGCGGCCGAGAGCGCATGGAAAGATACAACGGAAAGTGCCAAAGAAGCAATAGAAGCCTCTAAAGAAACCGGTGCAAATGCCTGGAAAGCAACCAAAGAAACCAGTGCCGATGTGTGGGAAAAAACTAAAGCTGTTGGCGGAGAAGTAAAAGAGGGAACAATAGAGCTTGGTGATGAAATCAAAGAAGATGGTAAGGCCGTATGGGAAGATACGAAAGAGATAAGTAAAACAGCAACCGATAAAACGGTCGAAACATCTTCATCTTGGTGGCAAAAGGTCAAAGATTTCTTTTAATTAGTCCATATTCATACAATAAGGATTTGGTTTGCCAGTATATTATTGGCTATAAAGTAACTTTATATCTTGAGCGTAGAGTGATACCGCTTAGGCATACTGGCCATTCAATTTTTTAAGTAAGCGCAGGCCAATATCCATTCCGCGACACCCATATGCAGATCCCATAAACAGGCCCCAAAACGCCCCTTTTGCGCCACCTAGTTCTATTCCGAAACAGACAAAAGGAATCGTTCCTAACGTCGCTTTCAAAAAATTCATTACCGTTGAATAGTGTGCGACACCTAGGTTATTAAATAATGCATTCATGGTAAAAGTTAGCCCATTAAAAACAAACATTAGGCGGAAACCGTTAAGCAGTATATAAAGACCAAGTGAATAGATTCATACAATGTATCATTGACTCGCTCCAACTTATTCGCACCGAAGTTTTGCCCCGCAATAGAACCCACCTGACAACGCAAATAGCCCGACAAACACGACTGGCTTTATACGACTAAGATTGCATTGCCAGCAACAGTACTAGGTGGCAGATGCGGTCATGATCAGCAGATGTCTATTAATAGAACCTTGTGTATATTTTGCCATAGGATAAATCACATCTAATTAGTGGCGGGGTATGAGAGGAAAAATAGCTGAGATTTTATACCAAGCTTCACTTATAATGCTGTTTTTATTGATTTCTCTATACTTTATATTTACTTCTACCTTACTGGCTTGCTTGCTTTAGCAATATCATATTCTATGAATTCGTTTTCTATTACACCCGACAATTACCAAGACCA
Source organism: Granulosicoccus sp. (assembly GCA_047628835.1). Taxonomy (GTDB): domain Bacteria; phylum Pseudomonadota; class Gammaproteobacteria; order Pseudomonadales; family Cellvibrionaceae; genus Endobugula. Next base: position 12,862 of record JBLHVX010000033.1, on the reverse strand, counting down.
ACTTGATACAAAAATAATTCGGCTTAAACAACAATTATCCGTTATAAATCAAGACTCTATTCCTGACATCGAAATTTTTGAGTCACCTCAGACTCATTACCGCATGCGGGCTGAGTTTAAAGTATGGCATGAGGGCGATGAGTCACATTATGCTATGTCTGATAAAGAAACGAAGAAACCTGTCTTTCTTACCGAATTTGCTGTTGCTGCAAAAGATATCAATGAGTTGATGTCACCGCTGATGGCTGAAATTAATAGCTGTGAAGTATTACGTAAAAAATTATTTCAGATTGAATTTTTAACAACATTAACTCACGATATGTTAGTGACTTTTATTTATCACTGTCCACTATCAGAAGAATGGACCGAAAGAGCTTCGCTCCTCAAGGAAAAGTTTTCCATTAATATTATTGGGCGTAGTCGCAAGCAGAAAATTATTTTAGATAGAGGCTATGTTAACGAAGAATTACAAGTTAACGACAAGCTCTTTTCATACCAGCAAAACGAAGGCAGTTTTACGCAACCTAACGCCAAAGTATGTGAAAAAATGTTGTCGTGGGCAGTCAATAACAGTTGCCCTTCGGAAGAACAGGAGAAAGCTGATTTACTGGAGCTTTATTGTGGCAATGGCAACTTCACCCTACCTTTAGCGCAAAACTTTCGCCGTGTTATGGCAACTGAAATTGCAAAATCGTCGGTCAACTCTGCGCAGGAAAATATTCGACTTAACAATATTGATAACGTCACTATATTAAGAATGTCGAGTGAAGATTTTGCCGATGCCATGGATAAAGTCAGGCCATTTAGGCGTTTGAAGGATATTGACTTAGATAGCTACGATTTTTCTAGCGTATTTGTTGACCCGCCAAGAGCCGGTTTAGATGACCATACTTTAGGTGTCATTCAACAGTTTGATACTATTATTTACGTTTCTTGCAACCCATCAACACTAGTCGATAACCTGCAGAAACTTTGTAATACACATAAAATAAAGTCACTTGCTGCATTTGACCAATTCCCTTACACCGACCACTTAGAGGCCGCTGTCGTACTAAGAAAAAAGGCATCTACTCAGCACAGCCCGTAATTGTTCAGATTGCAGTCAACATTGTGCTGAACAAGGCGAAAGATGTGAGTTTACAAGTGTAAACAATCATTTTTTAACGCTGTTCAGCGCGATTTTGGCTGTGAGCTGAACAGTTACAAAAAAAGATGCCTAAAAGCAGGCAGTCTATTCTCCGTTATTCACCGTAGACAATTTTTTCTATTAAACCTTCGCTTTTTAATTCAGCAATAGCTTGGTTAAATTTATCCATAAATTCTTTTGATGAATTTTTCTTAGAAAATGCAGTATAGTAATCTTCTTCTGCTATTGGCTTGCTCATTGACTGGATGTTGCGGTTATCAAAACTACTTTTAATTAATGCTACCCCCACAACTTTATTTGCCAGAACCACGTCTACACGACCCCCTGCAAGCATAGCAAATAATTGCTGGGTATTTTTTACTCTAATAACGGTAAACTTTTTATCTGCTATTGCTTGGTCTATTTCTTCAGAGTAACTATATTCATTCACTACACCCATGATATATGGCACAAAGTCATCAGCTGACTGCCACTCTATGCCATTTGGGAAATAGCTTTTTGAGTACCATGCTAAATCTTGCGATGAGAATAAAGGATCAGAAAAATTCATAACGACTTCACGAACTGTCGTCTTATACAACATTGGTATGGCATCGGCCTTACCTTGCTCAACCAAGTTCAAGGCGCGCTTCCATGGCACTAAAGGAATTTTGACATTAGCGCCTTCGATGCGATCGAAAATCGCCTGCATTAACTTTGTCCCTATACCTTCTGTTGATTCGGTGCCTTCGGCGCCCAACATGAAAGGCGGCCAAGGGTCGGTAGGAAAAATAAGCATGCGCTCCGCTGATGCGACACCCGGCAAAAGCACACACAATAGAACAAGTAATATGGAAGACAGTTTATTGTTTCTAATAATATTTAATCTCACAGAAAAATTCGCACCACTTACGTATTTGGCGTTCAAAACTTAAAACAAATATAGCTGAACAAAGGATAGACTAGATTCGTGCAATGTCTATTGATGAGAGCCGTTTATCAAAAACACTCTAGGACCCTGTCGGACTTAGGGGATCGTAGCGAATTCTTGCTGCTGTAGATTCTTCCTAAGCCCAACAGGCTCCTTGAGTGTAGTATTATTCAATAGCTCAGAATAACTGAGTTATTGTAAAAACTTCTGTAAACAAGCTACGATTTGACGCTGGACCTCGGCTAGAGGCTGCGATGCATCGACGATGCCATAGCGTTGCGGTTGGGTACTAGCACGGACTAAATAGGCTTGTCGCACACGCTCAAAGAAATCAACACGTTCGTTTTCAAAACGATCTAACTCTCCCCGCTGCCCCGCTCGGGCCAAACCAATGGTCACATCAATATCTAACAGCAGGGTTAGGTCTGGCCTTACGTCACCTTGTATTTGTTGCTCTAACAATTCTATTAATTGTATATCAAGACCGCGCCCGCCACCCTGGTATGCATAGGTGGCGTCGGTAAAACGATCACACAGCACCCATTTACCCTGTTCTAAGGCTGGTAATATAACGGTTTGTAAGTGCTGTGCGCGAGCAGCAAAGACTAACAGCAACTCTGCTGTTTCATCCATTTTTTCATCACGATTATTAAGTAATAGCTCTCGAATTTCTTCGGCGAGAGGTGTTCCGCCTGGTTCGCGCGTGATGATTAAACCTATACCCTGCTCTTTTAAGTAGGATTGAATAAACTCAACATTAGTGCTTTTACCAACGCCTTCTGTACCTTCTATGGTTAAAAACTTGCCTTGAGTTTGTGTATTCATTATATAAACCAAATGGGGTTATTGATTATTACTAGCTAGTGTCCATCCATAAATGGCTCGTCGCGAGGGGAAATAAAAATGGTTATATTTGTGCTACTAGATACTGGCGTTTACTTATTGCAAACAACTACATCTAGTAGTGCGAAGATGACCGTTTTTATTTTTCCGCAGCAGAGTCCTATTTCTGGATGGGCACTAGCTAACAGCTTATTTACTGTGGCGGAGCTGATTGGTACTGCTGACGTCTCTGTTCAATTTGATATTTACGTACGGCTCTATTGTGATCCGCGAGGGTGACAGAGAATTGATGACTACCATCGCCTTTTGCCACAAAGAACAAGCTTTTCCCTGCCTTAGGGTGTAGCGCGGCATAAATAGCCTCACGGCCCGGCATGGCGATGGGAGTGGGAGGAAGACCATTTATGACGTAAGTATTATAAGGTGTTTTCTGTCGAAGATGCTTACGGCGAATATTACCCTTATATTCTCGTCCTAAACCATAAATAATCGTGGGATCAGTTTGCAGTCTCATGCCTTTTCGTAAACGCCGCACAAATACCCCCGCTATTTCTGCTCGCTCATAGGCAACGCCTGTTTCTTTCTCAATAATCGATGCCATGATCAATGCTTCATAAGCATTTTTATAAGGTAAACCTTCCGCTTTATTCGCCCACTCTTCTTTCAGTACGGTTGCCATGCGTTTATATGCTTGCTGTAGAATATCTACATCACTCATGCCGCTAACAAATTGATAGGTATCAGGAAAAAACAAACCCTCTGGATGGGGAATATCAATCGCTAATGTTTGTAATAATTCCGTATGACCATCATCTTTAGTTAACACATGCTGTAGTTTTTTATTGTCTTGCAATGCCGCAATGAAGTCATCAAAGGTTTTTCCTTCTATTAAGGTAACTCTGTAACGAATCACCTCCCCTGACTGCAATAAAGCTAACAGTGCTTCATGATTACTGCCTGCTGTTAATAAATATTCACCTATTTTTACTTTTGTTTGCTTAGTAAAGCGTGCATATAAGATAAACAGTTGCGCAGAAGACAATATGTCATTTGACTCTAGCTGATAAGCTAATTTACCTAAGGTATCACCTTTTTTGACCGTAATAACGGTATCGCTACTGATATTAAGCGGCGTTTCTATCCATCGGTTGACGAGGATCACACTAACGACCGCTATTATCATCAATACGGAAACCATGCCGCCAATGAATGAAGTAAATCTGGATATATTGAATGTAGACATAGGGTAACTGTTACTTTTATAGATTGTATTTTATGAGTCGTGTTTTATAGATCGTGAAAAGAAATAAAGTGGGACAACGATGAAGACTCCGGCTGGTTGTTTTGGGGGATATTTTCTAACCAGTCAGCAAGTTCTTGCTGTAACGTTTGTGTCACTGGACCGACATTCCAACGCAAAGTCTCACATTGAATCACTGGCCAAATACCACTAATACTATTCGTTAAAAATACTTCATCGCTTTGTTCAAATACCGTTATCGACACATCCATCTCTTGCACCGACATGCCCATACTCCGAGCCCGCTCGATGACTGCCCTACGCATAATGCCAGCAACACCACACTGATGTAATTGAGGTGTTAGTAGTTCATTGTTTTTCACCATAAACACGTTGCGAGCCGTTGCCTCTATCAGCAACCCGTCGTTGCTCAACATAAGTCCTTCTTGCACATCTAGAGCTTGGCGTTCTCTACTTGCCAACACATAAGGCAGTTGATTAAGTGACTTAATACCCGCTAGTGTTCGTGAAGCAGCTAGGCGTTCACGGCAATAATGAACAGCGACGCCTTGCTGAGAATAACATCTGTTCACGTCAAAAACCTGAGTTGTCAACGGCGTATATACAGTAATCAAGGTAGCTTGTGCGGTATTATCAGGCATATAGCCACGTTGGCTTTGCCCACGAGTGACTATCAATTTCCATACACCTTCATTAACACACTGATATAAACTTTGCTCAGATTGGTCGCTTTGCCGGTATTCACGGATGGCTTCTAACGAGGTACTGATATGCTGATATAGCGTGGGCGGATCTATTGAAATATGAAGTCGCTTGAGGCCTTCTAATAAGCGTTGATAATGATATTCCCATAAGGACACATCAGTGTTGCTAACGAGCATGGTTTCAAAGACACCATCGCCAAACGCCAACCCCCTGTCAGTAACAGGGATACTGTCTTGTCGTAAGTTATTGACGAGAATGATAGTCGAAGAGTTCATAGCATCAGAGTGTAAACAAAAACGGCGAGAGTTGTTACACTTCGCCGTTTAAATGAGAGAAAAAATGTAGAAAACATTTATCCTGAGATATTAGTTTATTTTGCGAAAAACCAGTGAACCATTCGTTCCACCAAAACCAAATGAATTCGATAAAACACCATCGATTTTCATTTTTTGCGCATGATGTGGCACTAAATTAATACCGCTGCAACTGTCGTCCGGCTCATCGAGATTGATAGTTGGAGGGGCGACTTGGTCACGTATTGCTAGCACGCTAAATATAGCTTCTACCGCGCCTGCTGCGCCTAACAAATGCCCAATCATTGATTTGGTTGAACTCACCGCCGCTTGATCAATAGCGCCACCGAACACTGATTTTACGGCACTGCATTCAGCGGTATCGCCTGCCGGTGTCGATGTACCATGGGCATTCACATACTGTACATCACTTGCAGACATACCAGCATCACGTAAGGCGTTGATCATTGATAAGGCTGCGCCTGCACCATCGGCAGGTGGGGACGTCATATGATGCGCGTCGCCACTCATACCAAAGCCGGTTAACTCCGCATAAATTTTTGCACCACGTGCCTTTGCGTGTTCGTATTCTTCCAACACTAAAATACCCGCGCCATCACCTAACACAAATCCGTCACGGCTTTTGTCCCAAGGGCGACTTGCCTTTGTTGGGTCATCGTTACGGGTCGATAATGCTCTTGCAGCGGCAAACCCCCCTAAGCCCAATGGTGTGGTGGCCATTTCAGCACCGCCCGCTAGCATGGCATCTGCTTCGCCATGCTGAATAGAACGTGCGGCTATGCCTATCGCATGTGTCCCTGTGGTACATGCTGTTGTTATTGCCAGATTTGGGCCTTTTAGGCCGTATTTAATCGATAAGTTACCGGCGATCATATTAATAATTGAGCCCGGCACAAAGAAGGGTGATAACCGTCGCGGTCCGCGATTGTCTACTGTGCGAGTCCCATCTTCTATTGAGCCGATACCACCAATGCCCGAACCAATAACAGCACCAAAGCGTGGAGCGAGTGCATCATTAACTTCAATGCCTGCATCCTGCATAGCTTGTATACCTGCGACCATGCCGTATTGGATAAACGGATCCATTTTACGGGCATCTTTTGCGGGGAAGTAATCCCCTACTGTTAGGTTTTTTACTGATGCACTAAACTGCGTAGTAAACGCACTGGCATCAAATGTCGAAATAGTTTCTACACCACTTTTGCCATTCAGAACGGCATTCCATGTATCTGCAACAGTATTCCCCAAAGGAGACACCATACCCAAACCTGTAATGACAACTCGTTTCACAAAAACCTCGACTAAAAATAAGATAAATAGCACGGGTTCGTTCGTAAAGGGCTAGATTTAGTCATATCAATACGTTACTAAACACTCAAGACGCTCACTAAGGCGTCACCTAAAAACCACAATAAAAACGATATCCATACATACTATAAAAGCCGCACTATATAATAGATACGGCTTTTATAAATTTATTAACTGCTGATAACTCAGTCAGCTAAACCCAAAGGTTTAGCCTAAGTTGGCATTAATGTAATCAATGGCTAACTTAACGGTAGTAATTTTTTCAGCTTCTTCGTCTGGAATTTCAGTTTCAAATTCTTCTTCAAGCGCCATAACCAACTCAACAGTGTCAAGTGAATCTGCACCTAAATCTTCAACGAATGATGCTTCAGTTTTCACTTCGTCTTCTTTAACACCTAGTTGCTCGGCAACGATTTTTTTAACGCGTTCTTCTGTGTTGCTCATAATAGTTTTGAACTCCTGATCGATGGAAATCGTAATAAATAATGTTTTATCAACGCTATTTTAGCCGTGTTACAACATCTTTGTAAATTTCGTATATGCCACGTATATGTAAACGTGATCTTATTGTGGTTTTACGAGGACGCATTTTACATGGAAATTTCGGTGGTTGTAATGCTTGTTGGGTAATTATTTACGTAAATTTTATCTTTTCTATAAAATTCAACATGTTACGACATGTACATACCACCATTTACATTGATGTTTTCGCCTGTAATGTAGGCTGCGCCATCACTAGCCAAGAATTTAACCGTATTCGCGATCTCTTCTGGCTTCCCTAAACGACCTACAGGAACCGCTGACAACATCAATTTTTTCTGCTCTTCTGGAAGAACATCGGTCATATCCGTCGCAATAAAACCTGGCGAGACTGTATTCACTGTCACGTTACGAGAACCCACTTCTTTAGCTAATGCTCGCGCAAAACCTGCCACGCCAGCTTTGGTCGCTGCATAGTTTACCTGCCCAGCATTGCCCATTGCACCCACAACAGAGCCAATATTAATAATACGTCCCCACCGCGCTTTCATCATGCCGCGTAAGCACGCCTTACTCAGGCGATACACTGCATTTAAATTGGTATTAATCACGTCAAACCATTCATCTTCACTCATACGGATTAATAGGTTGTCCTTGGTAATCCCTGCGTTGTTAACCAAAATAGACGGCGCGCCATATTCCGCCTGAATAGCGGCAAGTAATAATTTCACCGAATCAACATCGGTGACATTTAACACCATCCCTTTACCTTGAATATTTTTTTCAGCTAATCGTGCACTAATTTTTTCTGCACCTGTTTCACTCGTCGCTGTGCCAATAACGATTGCACCTTCTTGTCCTAGTGAATCTGCAATAGCTGCGCCAATACCGCGACTTGCACCTGTCACCAACACTACTTTTTGATCGAAACTCATGTTTTTTCCTTACATTAATTAAGCGTATTATTAGCTGCTGTTATTTTACAATAATATAAATTTCTTATCCCGCAGAGAGCGCTTCTGGTGTATCTGAAGTCATCGACGTTACGCTACGATCAATACGCTTAATTAAACCTGACAGTACTTTACCCGGTCCACATTCGACCACGTTCGTCACGCCTTTCTCGACTAATACATTGATGCAATCTACCCATAAGACAGGATGGTAAATCTGCTCAATCATGCGTTGCTTAATTTGCACTGGATCAGTTTCTGTTTGAGCATTGACGTTATGTACGATAGGAATAATAGGCGAAGTAAATGTCACACCTGTAATGTCTTCAGCTAAACGATCTGCCGCAGGCTTTAATAATGCCGAATGGAACGGTGCACTAACCGCTAGAGTCATAGCCTTTTTAGCGCCCTTCTCTTTGCAAATAGCAATAGCACGATCTACCGCGCTAACGTGACCCGCTATTACAACCTGACCCGGAGAATTAAAGTTCACGGCAGACACTTCTTCTCCCTCTGCTGCTGTCTTACATGCGTCAACAATACTTTGGTCGTCCAAACCGATAATAGCCGCCATAGCTCCTACACCAGCAGGTACCGCTTCTTGCATATATTTACCACGCAGCTGCACCAGTCGAATAGCATCGGTAAAGGTAACTACTTCGGCACATACCAGCGCCGACCACTCGCCCAAGCTATGTCCCGCCATTAACGCTGGCCGTTCAGTTTTTTGCTGCTGCCATACTCGCCAAATAGCCACACTAGCAGCCAATAGTAAAGGCTGGGTGCGCTCAGTCATATTTAGCGCTTCCTGTGGTCCGTTTTGCGATAATTGCCAAAGGTCGTAACCCAATACCACCGATGCCTCAGCAAAGGTTTCTTCAACAATAGGATATTGCGCTGCTAATTCGGCGAGCATACCTTGTTTTTGAGATCCTTGTCCGGGAAAAACAAAAGCTAACGTAGAGATCGTTGTCATTTTTTTTCTTCTTTGTTGTTAATAGTATTATGAAAAATAATTTAAAGAAACAGCACAGTAAGCCACAGAGATTTTTACTACTCGTGATGCTATTACTGATTAAGATTTTCTGAGAATAGAGCTTCCATATCAATTTTCTGTTGTGATTGCTGAGTTACTTGTTCGATCAATATAACCAAGGCATAAAAAAATTGTTGTTGATTAGCATTACCATGGCTTTTTATTACTGTGCCTTTTAAACCTAATAGATAAGCACCATTGTAACGATCAGGGCTCATACTTTGCTGCCATCGTTTTAAAATTGATGACGACATCCATGCCAACAATCGACTCTTTAGGTTTTGTGTAAAAGCATGCCGTAAGTGACGCGTCACCAAGCGAGCCATGCCTTCACTCGCCTTCAATGCAATATTCCCAGAAAAACCATCGCAGACAATCACATTAGCTACGCCTTGAAAAATCTCATTGGCCTCAATAAATCCCTGATAATTTAACGATTTATTTTTTTGCAGTAGTTCAGCAGCTTCTTGTACCACCACTGAGCCCTTAATTGCCTCATGGCCAATATTAAGCAAGCGAACGGTTGGAGCGGACTGTTTATCAACAGAGGAACACAACATAGAACCTAGACAAGCAAATTGAGCCAATTGTTCGGCGGAGCAATTGACATTAGCACCTAAATCTAACAAATAGCTATGATGGTTAACATGAAGGTGGCCACTCTTTTTTGTCAACTGATTATCATCAACGACAGGAATAGCTTTGCACAACGCTGGGCGTGCAAGCCCTTTATAACACCTTAAAAAATGCATCCCCATGGCCACTAACGCGCCAGTATTACCCGCACTGATACAACCAGCCGTTTGTTTAGTGGCTACAGATTGTATTGCTAACGCCATAGAAGAGTCGCGCTTATGTCGAAGAGCGCTGGGAGGTAAATCGTCCATCTCGACACTCTTGCCCGCAAGGGTAAAAGCAACGTTACTTAAATGTGCAGAGACTTGCAGACTATCAAATGCAGACTGCGCTATTAACTCACCATATAACTGAAATTGAATGTGTGGATAGCTTGTTGCCGCCATCACAACAGCGGGCAAAATCGACTGGCTTCCCATATCTCCACCCATCACGTCAATTGCAATACGCAACTTATTCATGAGACAGGCTTTAACAAGAAGGAGAAGACTAAATACAGTAATTTTGAGCGCAAGGGACAGTTTTGCATCGCACATTTAAGAAATGCAGTAGGCAATACGTCTATAAGCACACTAGAGATACGTTTCATTCTTTTGGGAAAGAAGAAAGTCAAAAGAGGTTGAGAAAAATTACACGCACTGAACTAACAGCACGTGTAAAAAAATCTCAGTATCTTATTCTGCGCTACTTGAGGCAGTTTCAATCACTTTCTTACCACGATAAAAGCCATCTGGGCTGACGTGGTGACGAAGGTGTTTCTCGCCTGAAGTTGGATCAATAGTTAACGTTAACTCTGTGCTCAACGCATCGTGTGAACGACGCATACCACGTCTTGAGCGAGTTTTTTTACTTTTCTGTACTGCCATGATGAACTCCTACTATTTATCTATTTATTAAGCAGTAATTATCGATGTTGTCATCAATAATAAACGGCTTAATTTGTCTGTGTCATCGAAACGCAATATTGACGTACTGATGACGGTGTTTGAAATCGTTGTAGTCTTTACTGCTTATTACCGTCTTCTTTTTCAGAAGAACCTGACTGTAAAGACTCTTTTAAACCCTCTAATGCTGCAAAGGGGTTAGTACTTGGTGCGGCTGCGATCACTTTACTCGCTTCTTCCTCACCACTGGAAAACAAGGTGCTCGGCACACACTCATTATTGTGATAAGAAACGATGGGCAAGCTCAGCAATATCTCATCTTCTATAACTTGGTAGATATCCGTCGGCCCTTCATCCACAATCCATGGATCAAAACGGCTCGGCAATCGTTCTAGATCAGAGTCTTCCCATTGGATCGCCAAGTTTAACTCACAATCTACTGAAACGGGCACCGCATCTAAACAACGCTGGCATATATTTTCAACCTTAGCCTTGATATTGCCCGCAACATACAAAATACGTTGTTCGCCAATACCGAAACTAAGTTCAGCTTCAACACTCCCTTTATCCGAAAACAATAACTCTGCAGCTCTTGTCAGTTCAGACAGCGCGATAGTGCCAGCTACTTCGATCCCTTGTTGCGCAAATTTACGCGGATCTATATGACGAGGTAATGGCTTCATGTTACAGCTTCTAATAAGAGGGTATCCAAATACAGGCGCGCAATCATAGGGAGTTGCGCCTCCAGTGTCAAAAACAATCGTAGAAAAATAGGTAAAAAACGGTTTTTTTTCACGTTTTATATCAATATGTAGTGGGAGAGGCTAAAATCCGGCAAAATCATCACGTAGAAACTCGTATTTATGCTGCCTATTATCCTCGCATCAAGCTCACCTTATCGCCGTGAATTACTCAACAAGCTCACCTTACCGTTTACATGTCATTCACCTGACATTAATGAAACAGTCTTAAAAGGTGAATCACCAGAAAAACTCGTTGAGCGACTGGCGCTAGAAAAAGCAAAAGCAATAGCCACTAACCATCCAAATGCCTTGATCATCGCATCAGACCAAGTAGCCGTCCTAGATGGACATGTCATGACCAAGCCACGTACCCACGAAAATGCGGTCAAGCAACTGACCCACTCAAGTGGTCACACTGTTCGCTTCTTGACAAGCCTTTGTCTGCTCAACAGCCAAAAAAACGAACACCAATTGACTACCGCACCCTATTCTGTCGAGTTTCTACCGCTAACATCATCTCAAATAGAAGCTTACTTACTTAAAGAGCAACCCTACCAATGCGCTGGCAGCTTTAAATCAGAGGGACTCGGCATTACGCTTTTCAAATACTTCGAAGGTGAAGACCCCAACAGCTTAATTGGATTACCGCTTATTGAGCTGACACGGATGCTGAGAAACGAAGGGGTTGAACCCTTAAACTAAAAAAATAATCAACAAAGGCTTTCCTTCAGTTTCGCAAAAAAAACTGTTAACCGTTTAACAGATTAATAAAACAAGGGCTTTAACTGACAAGATTTTCAGCAAAAACTTACATCATTCCGCGTTCAAATTGTTATTGTAAGGGATAGCAAGGATGCTCACAGGATGTGATTATTGCTAGGATAGGCAACAGGGATAGAAGCATATCCCAGGGCGCTGCATGGACGCTACGCCATCTAAGCTCAACACCATACGGTGTTGAGCTTTTTTATTTCTATTAACACTTACTCTGCACTAGAGCAATACCACAAGACTAATAGCTTAACTTAACCGGCGTATTTAGGACTGTATTCAATACTGCACCAATCCCTTCCCCCACCGAAACACCAAAGTTCTTAGAGAACGCTTCAAACGGTGTCGGCCTTAGGGTGTAATCAACCACCTGTTCAATGTTAATCACTTCTCTTGCGACGTAACCCGCACTACCCAAACCATCAATTAAGCCCAGCTCTAATGCTTGCTCGCCACTCCAAACCAACCCCGAATAGAGGTCTTCGTCATCTTTTATAAGTCGATCACCGCGACCAACCTCAACAGCTTCAATAAATTGCTCGTGCGTCGTACTTAAGACACCCTCCCAAAACACCTTTTCGTCTTCACGCTGAGGCGCGAACGGGTCAAGGAAGCTTTTGTGCTCGCCACTGGTATAACTACGACGCTCAACACCTAGCTTTTTCATCAGATCAACAAAGCCGAAGCTCGCCGCCGTAACGCCAATCGACCCTACCAAGCTCGACTTATCCGCATAGATCTCATCGGCTGCTGCGGCAATATAGTAACCACCTGAAGCACCTAAATCACTAATCACAGCGTATAGCTTTTTATCCGTATGAATGGTGCGTAAACGTCTGATTTCATCATAGACATAACCCGATTGCACGGG
>JBLHVX010000032.1:0-14829 GCA_047628835.1 Granulosicoccus sp. | reverse complement strand
ATAATACTCGCCAATCTATATTGACGACGCAAAGCATCTTTTGCCTATACTTTAAAGCTACCAATCATTGCTTTGAGGCGATTAGTAGCAGACTCGACCGAAGAACTAATCTTTAATGCTTTCAATGTCACTTCGTTCGTTTCATTTGCCAAACTTGCGATACGGGTAATGTTTTCACTAACAGATTCGGATACTTGTGATTGCTCGCCAACCGCCAACGCGGTCTGAGCATTCATACTGTTTAACGAGCTAATATGCTCAGAAATAACCGATAAACTGTTCACGGCATCGTTAGCCATAGACACTGCATTATTACTCGTGGCTGTGCCACCATCCATGACTTTAACGGCTTCACCTGCGCTTGCTTGTAAGCGCTCAATCATCGTTTGAATTTCGCCAGTGCTTTGCTGAGTTCGGCCCGCCAAGGCTCTCACCTCATCGGCAACCACCGCAAAACCGCGCCCCTGCTCACCCGCACGCGCCGCTTCAATCGCCGCATTTAGCGCAAGTAAGTTAGTTTGTTCTGCTATACCTCGTATCACATCTAACACCGATCCAATATCATTCACCCGATCTTGCACCGATGCAATACTCGTTGTGCCGTTGGTAAAATCGTTAGCCAAACTTTCTACCACATCAACCGTTTTCGAAATCATTTTAGTGGCTTCTGCAGCTTCCTTATTGGCCGTTTCGGTAAACTCTGCCGCTTCATTAGCATTAGACGCTACCTCAGTTGCCGTCACACTCATCTCGTTGACAGCCGTCGCCACCATATTGGTTTCATCTTGCTGAGTGCTCACCAATTCTGAGCTCTTATCAACTATATATTTGAGTTGCTCAACCGCTTCCGCCAGGTCGTCATTGGTCGAAGCGGAATCAACCACCATATTCTGAATACGCTCAACGAACTTATTAAAATAACAAGACAATGTTCCAACTTCACCCACCGCTGTTTCTGGCAAGCGCTTGGTTAAATCGCCATTGCCCATTGATATCTCACGCAACGCCTCCACCACGATATTAATTGGCCGCGAAACCAATACATTCATCAGCAATACAATAATGCTCACAAGTAGAATAATGAATAAAAGAGTTCTACCTAAAGCCACAAATATCAACTGTGAAAGTTCTTTGTCTATATGACTGGTATCAATAATAAAAAATAAGTTACCTACTTCACGCACTTTCACTCTGTCATCATAAGTCAATGGATAAGTTTGTATTGAAGGGTTATCAGCCTCGACATCCTTCACCCTCTCTGGCAGACCCTCGGCATTTGCCCTAAAGGCATCGAACAATTTCCCCTCCATATCAAATACACCAATAACAGTTATGCCCGGCACATTTACATTACTTTGTAGGGCACTTTTGATGGTTTCTGATTCATAATTCCATAGTGCCGTAGATACCGTACCCGACAAGCTATTCGCAACTAAGGTGACCGTATCTTTCTGCCCTTGGTACAGTCGCTCAGACATTTGCTGGTAGTCATAGGTGCCGTAAATAGAAAATAACAAGGCAACGATGACGAAGACCCCGATGCTAAATTTTGCCGCTAAACCGTGAAACATGATTTCTTTTCCTCAACGAGTTAAAATCGACTCTGTATCTCCTAATAGTAGAAGATAATTTTTTATTGTCGAAGAAACTGCACTTTTATTTAATAAATACACTGCATTTCTATTTTCTTTATATCCGAGCGCTATATTAACCGTCTATAAGGCCACTTAATGTCATTATATAAGTAGCTTAACTACGATTGCTGCCACCTTTACTAACGTAAGCGAAACAACATGAACAATGCTTCTAACGACCAGCTCCATCGGTTCATTTTCGATCACAGTGATATTCGCGGTGAAATCGTCACCCTAAAACAATCCATTACTGATGCTTTTGCGCATCAGTCTTATCCTACTTCTATCAAGCAGTTACTGGGCGAATTTCTAATAGCGACATCGCTGCTATCACGAACATTAAAATTTGAAGGAATACTCACATTGCAGGCGCGAGGCGATGGTGATTTACCTCTCATCATGGCGGAGATTAACCATCAAAAAAAGATTCGCTGCGTGGCTCAGATGAATAGCCAAGAAAATGTAGATAATCGTTCGCTTGCTTCATTACTGGGCAATGGCGTGCTGTCTATAGTAATAAATCCAGATAAAGGTAAGCGTTATCAAGGCATTATAGCGCTAGAAAATGATACTCTTGCAGCATGTCTCGAAGATTACTTTACTCAGTCGGAACAACTACCGACTAAAATATGGCTCAGCAGCAATGGTCATCTCGCTTCGGGCTTACTGCTCCAGCGCCTACCTCAACAGGTGGCTAACGTTGATGATAATAACGGTGCGTGGGAAACACAGGTACATTTGGCCAGTACTGTATCTGCTGAAGAGTTGCTTAATCTCGACCACACTACACTGCTCACTAGACTGTTCCATGAGAGTAGCGTTAGAGTATTTAATGCTGAACCCATCAGTTTTGGCTGTAGTTGTTCACATGAGCGTTCCAGTCACACCCTTAAACAGCTAGGCGTGGACGCACTACAAGAAATTATTGCAGAAGAAGGCCAGATCATCGTAGACTGCCATTTTTGTGGCTTTCAGTATGTGTATCGAGAGGGCGATGTTCTGGGGTTATTCGCACCAAGCACGCAACATTGACACAATATTCACAAAGCGCTCCACAAAAATGCCAGTATGATCAAAAAATAATCACTTTAGGGCTTCGCTTCTTTTGCAGATTCTGAGATAATGCGCGGCCATTTTATATATTGAGCCGTCGATAATCTGGTTTGTTATCGACAATAACTGAAAAAATGGTTGTTTCGCACCAACGAATAACCATACACACAGGATCAAAAGAATGACTGAGGTTGATACCCCTGTTCAAGTTTTTACCAATTTAACCGCTGAAGAACTGATTGCGGAAGCAATCGAACGCGGTGAAGGTAAACTGACACACACTGGTGCACTAGCTACCGAAACTGGCGCGCGTACAGGTCGCTCACCCGCTGACCGTTTTATTGTTGAAGAGCCTTCAACGGCCGAAGCTATTGATTGGGAAACGGTCAACCGTCCTTTCCCTGCTGATAAATTCGATGCGTTATGGGATCGCGTAGAAAACTACATCGCAGAAGTAGATCAGTTCGCCTCTAGCTTCCATGTTGGTGAAGACCCAGATCATTATCTTCCTGTTCGTGTAACCACGGAAACTGCTTGGCACAGCCTATTTGCTCATAATATGTTTATCCGTACGGATAATTACAATCCTAAATCAAAAGAAGAATGGACCATTCTTCACGCAGCTAACTTCGTCTGCGAACCTGAAAGAGACGGCACTAACTCTGAAGGTATTGTTTGCATTAACTTTGCACAGCGTAAAATTCTTCTTGCTGGCATGCGTTACGCCGGCGAAATGAAGAAGTCGATGTTCTCTGTACAAAACTTCCTATTACCAGAAAAAGACGTTATGCCTATGCATTGTTCGGCTAACGTGGGCAAAGATGGCGATACCTGCTTGTTCTTTGGTCTATCTGGCACAGGTAAAACAACTTTATCTGCTGACCCCGAACGTTACTTAATTGGTGATGACGAGCACGGGTGGGCAAAAGGCGCTGTATTTAATATCGAAGGTGGCTGTTATGCAAAAACTATCGACTTAAGCCAAAAGAATGAACCTGTTATTTGGGATGCGATTCGTAAAGGCGCAATCGTTGAGAATGTTGTCCACGATGCAGCTGGCGTACCCGACTATCACAATACTAGCCTGACCGAAAATGGTCGCTGCTCTTATCCTTTAGAACACGTAGAAATGCGTCAACTAGAGAATCGTGCCGGCGAACCTAAAAACGTTATTTTCTTAACCTGTGATGTGACCGGTGTTATTCCACCTGTTTCTATCCTCAGTAAAGAAGCAGCGGCTTATCACTTTCTTTCTGGTTATACCGCTCGTGTAGGCTCAACTGAATTAGGTGCAGAAGCCGGTATTCATCCCGCTTTCTCTACCTGTTTTGGTGCTCCGTTTATGCCACGTCCAGCACGTGAATACGGTGATCTACTAATGAAACGTGTTGATGAGTTTGACGCTAAAGTGTTCCTAGTGAATACTGGCTGGACTGGCGGCTCTGGTGGTGCGAATGGTAAAGGTTCACGCTTCCCTATTCCGGTTACCCGAGCTGTTGTTGCTGCCATTCAAAACGGCGCACTAGACAATGTAGAAACTGCGCACCTAGATATCCTTAATTTAGATATTCCTACTGCTATTCCTGGTGTTGACGCTAAATATGTTAATCCTTTGGTCGCTTGGGAAGACCGTGCAGAATACGACGCACAAGCATCTAAGCTAGCGGGTTTATTTGCTGAAAACATTAAGAAATTTAATGTGAGCGATGATGTTGCTGGTGCTGGCCCTCAAGGCTAAACACCTAATACGTCATATGATAAAAGGCCGCTTATGCGGCCTTTTTATTGCCTGCTAATTATTGTCTGCTAAAATAAACGGTATAGTTAGTCAATTTATTTTATTTTTATCAAACCATGATTACATTATGCAGACACAACGCACTATGACTATTCGCCTTGCACATTTATTGGATATTCCATTACTGATTCGTTACTGGCAATCCATTGATAATATGACGGCACTGCGCCCCTTTGGTGGCAACAGCCAAGATAAGATCGCTCACGCTGAAACAGTGCTCAAGCATGCTATTGGCTCGGCTCATGCTGTGGTGTTAGTCGCAACCACTGAAGAGGGTGAAATTATTGGTACTATTTCTGGCCATGTGTTTGAAAAACCTGGCGTGAATATATCAAATGTTGGTGTTATTTATAGTTTATGGATAGAGAGCGATTACCGCTGCCAAGGTATTGGGCAACAGCTTCTCAGCAAAGTAGAAAATGCCTTAATGGTTAAAGGCGCACAGGCTTTCCAAGTAGGCTGGGATACAGGCAATTCTATTGCTAAGAACTGGTGGCAAAAACGTGGCTACGCATCCTATGAAACCATCGCTAGTAAGTTGGCCGCAGTAGATTCTTCCTAAGTCCGACAGGCTCCTAGATGCTAATGATGTAAAATAATAACAATGCACACATAAAATATAAACATAAAGAGGCACACGATGAAATTCTCTCTTACCACCACTATATTATGCAGTCTCATACTAGTAAGTATCACCTCCTGTACCTGGGTTGAGTTAAATACTGCGGGAAGCAATGTCGTGATTAAAACCAACGACAACTTGAATCAAGCCTGCCAGCGACTTGGGACCGTGAATGCAAAAACTAGCGCAAGCTTGGTGCCTGGCACCAGCCGAGATAATAAAAAAGTGAAAGAAGAGATAACCATCCTAGCGCGTAACGAAGCCGCGCGATTAGATGCCAATACCATCGTTGCCCAGACACAGGCCAAAGATGGTGAACAGTCTTTTATTGCTTATCGCTGCCCTTAACGAACAAGCTCGGGATTGCTCATACCATTATTCTATATTTTGGATCTGCTCGCGCATCTGTTCTATCAGCACTTTTAACGATACTGCCGCTTGGGTAGTATCGGTATGAATAGCTTTGGAAGATAGCGTATTGGCTTCTCGATTAAGCTCTTGCATCATAAAATCGAGGCGGCGGCCAATTGCACCTTTTTGACTTAATATATGGTGGATTTCTTTGATATGAATAGAAAGCCGATCCAGCTCCTCATCAACATCCGCTTTATTCGTTAGTATGGCCACTTCTTGCGCCAACCTGTCAGGATCGATTGTCGTTTCCATATCCAACAACCGCTGATGTAGCTTTTCTTTTTGCGCGAGTAAAATTGCGGGTATTTGTTGTCTCACAGCATCAACATACTCACTAATGGCAGTTAAACGTTGCTCGATCCGTGCTTTTAATTCAATACCTTCTCGGTAACGATGCTCGATCAGCAAGTCCAATGTGCGAGCAAAAATAGCTTGTGCATCTACTTGAATCGCATCTGTATCAACACTCTGCTGCACTAGCACTCCCGGCCACTGCAACACCTGCAAAGGATCTAAAGGGGCAACAGAATGATGTTTCATCTTGTCGACAGTAACATCGACAATGGTATCTGCAATCATGCTGGTTGCACTGATTATCTGCTCTACTAATGCTGTATTAACCGACAAACCCTGTGCTTGCGCCTCGTTTAAGGTCAGGTGCAGGGTAATCTCTACCTTGCCGCGCTGTAATTTATCACGACATTGTTCGCGGATTTCTGGCTCTAATGCCCGTAAAGACTCAGGTAGACGAATCGTCGGCTCTAAATAGCGTTGATTTACACTACGCACTTCACAACTTAGGCTTCCCCA
The DNA here is from genome assembly GCA_047628835.1 of Granulosicoccus sp. Taxonomy (GTDB): domain Bacteria; phylum Pseudomonadota; class Gammaproteobacteria; order Pseudomonadales; family Cellvibrionaceae; genus Endobugula. The sequence goes on along the minus strand of JBLHVX010000032.1, from coordinate 8,498 downwards.
GTCGGCTTGTTGTTCTTGTCGTGCAAAACCAGTCATGCTGTTAGGCATAGAATATATCCATCTCGCTAGAAAAGCGGGTATTAAAACGGTGAGAATTAGAAACGCGATTCTAACACAGGCATGTCTAACACAAGCAAAGCCAGGCAAAGGCTTTTCCTGTACACTCGCGCCTGACTTTTACACCTTAATTGGCGTTATAAATACCGCCGTTTTGGTGCTACCGTTTTTTTTCACTGCATTTCATTACTATCAGTGCCAAAAATTATTTTTTTCTCTATATTGTAGGTTCATTATGCATCGTCCAAGCGGCAGAACGCCCGACCAAACTCGTCCTATTCGTTTAACAAAAGACTTTACCAAACATGCCGAAGGCTCAGTATTAATTGAATTTGGTGAAACCAAAGTGATATGTACTGCCAGTATTGAAAACAGTGTTCCTGGATTTTTGCGCGGGCAGGGGAAAGGCTGGATTACTGCTGAATACGGTATGTTACCGCGCTCTACTCACTCACGCATGAACCGTGAAGCCGCTCGCGGCAAACAAACTGGTCGCACGGTAGAAATTCAACGTCTTATCGGCCGCTCATTACGCGCTGCTGTCGATTTAGAAGCGCTAGGTGAACGTACCATCACTATTGACTGCGATGTCATACAAGCTGACGGGGGGACACGTACCGCGTCTATTAGCGGCGCTTGTGTGGCACTGGCTCACGCCTTAAATAAAATGGTCGATGCCGGCACGCTAAAAAGCAGTCCACTAACGCGTATGATTGCCTCTATTTCCGTCGGTATTTATCAAGGCGAGGCCGTATTAGACCTCGACTATCCTGAAGACTCTAAAGCCGATACCGATATGAATATTGTGATGGCCGATGATGGCGGCATGATTGAAATACAGGGTACAGCAGAGGGCGAGCCCTTTAGTGAAATGGAGTTTATGCAAATGCTAACATTAGCGAAAAAAGGCATTAAAGAACTCAATACAGCTCAATTGGCCTGTCTTGCCGAGTAGATAAGAACAAGTGCAGGGTCAACTTTCTGACCCCTAACTGGAATATCTGTGCCAGTGGTTATAAAAATTGATCCTGGCACCTACTACTAAACCCTATCTATAAGCAGACTAAAATTCTGGCTCTGGCTCTAACTCAAAGTCATAATCAACAATCACTGCCAAATGAGTAGAAAACTGCTGCTTTTTATAAATGAGACCATATTCCACCTGGTTTTTTAATGTCGAGGAGGCGATTTGTAAGTCAGTTCGCCATGCATCACCCTCTCCCTGCTCACCGCTGGGCCACCAGCTGTATTCGTCTCCATCAGTATTACCTTGTCGAAAGGCATCAAAATAACCAATCGCACCCAACTGCGACATCCATTGTTTTTCTTCAGGCAAGAAACCTGACTGATTTTTTTGTTGTTCTGGGTTAGAAACATCGTCGTCTTTCGGCGCAACTGCCCAGTTACCGCAAAAAATAAAATCACGACGCTTACGAGAAATTTTAGTAAGGTGTGCCTGTAGGTCATCAAAGAACTGTGCTTTCACTTCGTGAGATTCGATATCTGAGAATGCTGATGGTGCGAGCAAAGAACCTACACTGATTTGATCAAAGTCGATTTGTAGATAACGGCCTTCCATATCAACGCCACTGGAAAAGCCTAAACCGTAAATTAATGCTTTAGGCATCGCTCGGGAATAAATCGCCACGCCATTGTAATGCTTAACGCCAGAATCAAAAAAGTACGCGTTATAGCCTTTTGGATGAAAAATATCGTCATCAGTTTCAGATTCAAGACAACGCAGATCCTGCAAGCAAATAATGTCTGCATCTTGTTCTGCTAACCAATCGTAAAGGCCTCGTTGAGCCGCCTGATGGAGACCATCGACACTGAGACTAATTATTCGCATAATGTACCCTTGTTATAAGGCGCGTATAATACCGAAAATGTTGAGGTTGCACAGCGCAAAACCGTCTCCACAGGATAAAAATGTGATAAAAAGTGACGTTTAACCTCAACATTATCCCGAGCAATAGCCTTATTGTTTTTATTACTTTCAATTTAGTCGAAAATTAGGATTTTACAATGCTGCCGTTCCAACAACAGTTTATTGAGCTAGCCATTCAGCACGAAGCCCTTTGTTTTGGTGAATTCACCCTCAAGTCGGGGAGGGTGAGCCCTTATTTTTTTAATGCGGGACGCTTTCAAACCGGTGCTGCTCTTGCCGCATTAGGCAGTGCCTATGCTGCTGCATTAATTGCTTCTGGCGTTCAGATTGACATGATTTTCGGTCCAGCTTACAAGGGTATCCCTTTGGCTGCAATTACAGCGAGCACGCTAGCGACACAATATGACCGTGATTATCCTTTTTGCTATAACCGCAAAGAAGCTAAAAACCATGGCGAGGGAGGTTCTTTAGTCGGCGCGCCGTTAAAAGGCAGAATTGCCATTATTGATGACGTGATTACTGCTGGAACCGCTGTACGAGAAGTCATCGATATTATCCACGCTGCAGACGCAAAGCCAGCAGCAGTGCTTATTGGCGTAAATAGACAGGAACGAGGCAAAGGGGTGTTATCAGCTATCCAAGAAGTCGAACAAACTTTTGATATTCCGGTCATCAGTATTGTATGCCTAGATGACATTATCGATTTTATACGCCAACAAGGCGATGCCAGCTGTGTCACTGCGATGGAAAGTTATCGCAATCGTTACGGCGTGTAATAATAATTAAACGGCTCTCAGCAAATAATAAAAGCCTACATAAAGGCCATACTATGATGAAAATATTAACTATATATTTACCATTGATGATGTATTTTAGCCTCCTAACCTGCTCAACCGCATGGGCAGATGGTCAATTATTTCGTTATAAAAATGACCAAGGTAATCGAGTCGTTGCAGATTCTATCTCACCCTATCATGCCGCAAAAGGCTATGAAATTATTGATAGTCGCGGCACGGTAATTAAAACTGTTCCTAGAGAGCTAAGCGCGGCGCAAAAGGCACAACAGCAATTACAACTACAGGAACAAGCAAAATTAGACAAGTGGGATAAGGAGCTTAGGTCACGCTACCACAACCTAAAAGATATCCAAGCGACCAAACAGCGTCGGCTCAAGGGCGTTGACAACAGTATTGCATCGTTGCAACTAACATTGGAAAATATTTCCGACACTATAAAACATTATCAAGCGGAGGCTGCCGCTAACGAGAGACAGGGAGAAACTGTAGCTGCCGACACACTCGCATCAATGGCACGCTTACAAAAAGATCGTGATTTTATTGAACAAGAGACTTATAAAAGGCAAGCAAAACGTACCGAAATAATAGATGAATTTGAAAAAGACATTCAGCGCTTTAAAGTGATTACTTCTCAATAACGGACTCACGAACCATATGAACGCGCACTATAGCTTGCTAGTTAGTGCCCACCGGTTCACGAAAAAAACCGGACATCATTACGGATAACTGTTCTGGCCAGTTTGTTGTTGGCAAACGTTTGAATTCACTACGAACATATTGTGCAATACGCCCCTCTACCATAGCAAGTAAGCTATTAGCCGCAATATTAGGCGGCAACACAGTCCTTACACCTTCTTTCATTTCAGCTTCACGTAAAATTTGCTTTAGCTGCGTTTCAAGTCGCTCAAAAAATTGCATCACTCGCTGACGCAAACGATCAGTTTCACCTGCTATAGCATCACCTGTTAGAATCCGGGTAATACCTGGATTGCGCTCACAAAAAACTAGCAACAACCATAGGATTTGTTCGCATTGAGTTGCAGCACCGGCGTCATTTTTATTAATCACACTAATATTGGTGAATATTGTGTCTTCAATAAACTCTATAAGCCCTTCAAACATTTTCGTCTTACTGGGAAAATGCCTATACAATGCTGCCTCTGAGACACCCACTTTCTTTGCTAATGATGCTGTGGTAATTCGGGCTCCTGGCGATTCTTCCAACATGGTAGCCAAAGACTCTAAAATTTGCTGGCGACGAGAAATTTTTTGCTCAGGTTTATTCATAAAAGATCCAAGATACTGCGTTTACTTTAATTATTATTGGAGGATGACGACGCGCTGCCACTTCGACAAAAATACAGAACGTATCCTAACTCTATACGATACGCTCTTCAATACGGTTTATAACAAATTAATTATAATGACATGAGTAATTAATGTAGTTATGGCTCTTTATTAGTGATTAATGTGCCGACACCCACATCGGTAAATACTTCCAGTAATACGGCATGCGCAACACGCCCATCAATAATATGTGCGCTTGCAACACCTGCTTTTACAGCATCTAAAGCACACTGTATTTTAGGTAACATCCCACCATATATTGTGCCATCCGCAATAAGATCATCGACTTGCTGAGTACTCAAGCCTGTCAGCACCTCACCCGATTTATCCTGTAAACCCGCTACATTTGTCAATAGCATTAACTTTTCTGCTTTCAATACCTCGGCTATTTTCCCCGCCACTAAATCTGCATTAATATTGTAAGAAGTGCCATCGCCACCCACGCCTATCGGCGCAATAACAGGTATAAAATTTCCTTCTGTCAGTGTTGTAATCACGTCTATCTTAACTGACTCGACTTCACCAACTTGACCGATATCAATTATCTCTGGTGCAGACATACCTTCTGTTGCATTTTTTTTAATCGACAGCTTTTTTGCTCGGATCAAATTTCCGTCCTTTCCTGAGATACCAATTGCTTGCCCGCCATTACGGTTAATAAGGCTAACAATTTGTTTATTGACTGAACCACCGAGTACCATTTCAACCACATCCATCGTCGCACTGTCCGTGACACGCATGCCGTCGATAAAACTAGATTGTATATTCAACTTTTCAAGCAACGCTCCAATTTGTGGACCTCCTCCATGTACAACAACAGGGTTCATACCCACCAGCTTCATTAAAACGATGTCGCGCGCAAAACTCTGCTGTAAAGCTTCATCCACCATAGCATTACCACCAAACTTCACCACAATGGTCTTGTTAGTAAAGCGTTGGATATACGGTAAAGCTTCGGTTAATACAGTGGCAACATTTTTTGCGTTATCAAGACTTAATGTCATCGAAAATTTTCCTTATGAAATCAGTATAAATGCATTCTAAAAATCAAGTACTAATGTGTTATCTATATTTTCCAATGCGTGTTTGAATTGTTGTTTTATTTTTTCTAATTCTATTTCATTGCTTGCCTCAAAACGCAACGTTAATAACGGCGCTGTATTCGATGCACGCACCAAACCCCAGCCATCAGAAAAATCTACCCGCAAACCATCAATGGTGATTTTTTGTCCTTCTGGAAAGTCGGCTTCAGCAATAAGCTTATCGATAAAAGTAAACTTTTGCTCTTCCGATATAGCTATTTTTATTTCTGGTGTCGAGAAGCAAGTAGGCAAGCCATTAAGTAATTCATCGGCGGCTTGACCGGTTAGCGTCATAATTTCTAATAACCGCGCAGCAGCATATAAGCCATCGTCAAATCCATACCAACGCTCCTTAAAGAAAATATGGCCCGAAAACTCCCCGCCTAATAATGCTTGGGTCTCTTGCATTTTCGCTTTGATATGTGAGTGTCCGGTTTTCCACATAATGGGACGTCCACCATTCTCACTAATGGTTTGCGCTAATAACTTTGTGCACTTTATGTCGAAGACAACATCACATCCTGGATTGCGTGCAACAATATCTTGTGAAAAAATCATCATTAATTGGTCCGGCCAAATGATTTTTCCTGCTGCAGTTACCACCACTAAACGATCGCCATCACCATCCAACGCAAAACCAATATCGGCTTGTTTTGTAACAACAGTATCAATTAAAGCCGACAGGTTTTCAGCAACCGACGGATCGGGGTTATGATTTGGAAAATTGCCATCAAATTGACAATACAATGCATGTGTATCGCATTGCAATGCATTCATTAATCGAGGTGCTAACTTACTTGATGCACCATTTGCAGCATCCACAACAACTTTCCATCCATCAGTAACCGCCACATCGCTAATCACTTTATCTATATAGGTTTGCGAAAAATCGGCTTGCGTTGACTGCCCTTTGATTTCAGAACGAGTCACATCATTTGATTGAATACGTTCTTTGATACGCTGAATATCATTATCAGCCAGCGTTTGTCCATTGATTACCATTTTGCAGCCATTGTATTCTTTCGGATTATGACTTGCTGTAATCACGATACCACTATTAGTTGCGTCATGTTCATGAACGGAAAAGTTCATCACAGGGGTAGGTGCCACACCTATCTTAATCGTATTACAGCCGGTTGAATGAATGCCCTCTATTAGGCATACCGAAAATTCTTGTGAGTGTATTCGCGCATCCCAACCGACAACAACCGATGTATCCCCGGCTAATAATACTTCCGTTGCATACGCTTGGCCAATGGCATAAACCACATCGTGGGAAAGCTCCTCGTAAGCGATTCCACGGATATCATATGCACGAAAAATAGTTTCTGGAACGATTAATGTTGACCCATCACTTACCTCGAACGTAGGTGCATCGTTAACTAACGTCAGAGATTGCTGTTTTATATGAGACTCTTCTTTGTCAATTTGAGTATTCGATACTGACGTTTTTATGGAAACAACTTTTTTTACGGAACGTTTTACTGTGCGTGCCACCTTAACAAAGCGTTGAGAGCGAATAATGAACAGCAGACCAATACAGAAGATCAACAATGGGAACGCTACTGTTATTAGCCAAAACTGCAAAGGGACAACTGTAACACTTTGCTGTAGTTCGATAGACGGTTGATAATTTACTTGCCAATAACTATCGGGGATGTTTTTTGTGACTATAGGCATATCGTTGCTGGCTTGCCCTGTGCGAAAAAAAGCGAACGGAGCTCGTTTGTCCACTTTTTGTAATATCGTGATTTCCCCCAGCAATGGATTTACAGCACCCCAAGATTGGTATAAACCGCTGACATTTAATATGGTATACAGCACACCTTGCACTTCGCCGTTATCATTTTTAATCGCTGTCACGTGCTGCAGGTGCCACTGATCTGTGCCTGGTACTTTTGCGACTTCTGTATATACCAGCTGTTTGTCATTCAGCCGGTTCATCATATCTAAAAACAAAAAACTTACACCATATTCAATCATCGTATTGGTAATTTTTTTTCGACCAAATCGCAAAGATGACGTCATGGTTTCAATTTCGTGATTAGAAAATAATTTGAAACCTAATGATTCAGGCAACGTTTTTTTCCACTGCGTACGCGCGTCATCCAACCACTGTTGTGGTGTTTTTTTAACAGCGTTATCAATACGTTTTTCCATCAATCTATTTTCTTGGGCTAACAACAGTTCGTTGGGAATCTCCTCAGCAAAGACTGCCAAGGTTTTTGTTAATACTGTTAAATAATCATTAGATTTTTGAGCATATAACTCTGCGTTACGTTCTATTAACTGTGAAAAACGCTGTTGATTTTCAGGCTTTACCACCCAGTGCCATGCGGAGTAATAAGCAACAACACCACTCACACATAAAATAAGAGTCAAGGTGACTAATTGTTTTGTAAGCGATGAGCGAGGTGCTGATTTCATAATTATCACCGTGTCGCGTTAGCACCCAGTTGATGAACAATACTTTCGATTATATGGGTAGCTAATTGACGCTTGCTTGTTTCAGGCAAATGAACGTTTTCTTTTTTGGTGATTACTGTCACCTTATTATTATCGCTATTAAAGCCAATGGCTGGATTTGAAACATCATTCGCTACGATCATATCTAATTTTTTACGGTGTAACTTATCTTTGGCATAATTTAATACATCATGGGTTTCTGCCGCGAAACCCACTACAAATGGTTTGTTATTTACACTCGCAACACTGGCCACAATGTCAGGATTTTTTACCATAGTAATAGTCATGGTATCTTCGGTTGCTGTTTTTTTCATCTTTTGTTCGGCAATGGCCACGGGACGAAAATCGGCTACCGCAGCGGATGCTATAAAAATATCACATTCAGCCAACACTGCCATACTCGCCTGATACATATCCTCTGCAGATATAACGTCGACGCGTGTCACATGATCAGGGCAAGGCAATGCGGTAGGGCCGCTAATCAAGGTCACCTTAGCGCCAGCATCAACCGCTGCCTGCGCTAGTGCATAACCCATTTTGCCAGAACTATAATTGCTAATGTAGCGAACTGGGTCTATAGCTTCTCGTGTGGGCCCAGCGGTAATCACTACCGACTTGCCCACTAAAGTACCCGTTTCAAAATGATTCGCTATTTCTTGTGCTAATACCGCCGGTTCTGACATCCGCCCCATGCCCACATCACCACAGGCCTGACTACCAGCAGCCGGCCCGATTTGATGCACGCCACGGGCCTTTAATTGCGCTAGATTGGCTTGCGTAGCTTGATGATGCCACATGGCTTCGTTCATCGCTGGCGCAACAATTAATTCGCAACGCCTAGCTAAGCAAGCGGTGGTTAAT
>JBLHVX010000031.1:0-14965 GCA_047628835.1 Granulosicoccus sp. | reverse complement strand
AAATGAAGTTCCTAGGGTAATGACATCACCTTCTGTAATAGAACAGAAAGTGATTTCATTGCAATCTATCTTCCATAGTTCTAATAATAAAGTTGCCGTGATTAACGGGCGTATTGTAAAGGAAGGTGCGTCCTTTGATGGTGTTTTATTGCATAATGTTAATAAAAATTTTGTGGTTGTAAGATATAAGAAAAAAGAAATAAAGATTTTCATTTCTAAAAAAATATATATAGATAAGAGGACGGGTGAAACAAGTGAAAAGTAGAAGTGTCTATTGGTTGGTTTCTTTAGTTTTTTTGTTGTCGGCTTGCGAATCATCCCCGTCAAAGCCTGTGGTTAATGACGGGTTAACGACGTTAGGGGAAGGTATTGATATTTACCAAGAAGAACTGAAAAAAAGAAAAGAGACTGAAAGAAAAATACAAGAAATTAAAGCGCTAAATAAAAAAGAAGAGCTGGTCTCTGATCAATATCGTTTTGATGTCAATGCAGATAAGTTAGATGCAAGACTTTTTTTTATGAATCTAATGGCAGGCACCGGAAAAAATATTGTTTTACACCCAGATGTCAGTGGAAAAATATCATTGATTCTGTCACAAGTAACATTGCTAGAAGTGCTTAATGTGATAAGAGAAATTCATGGTTATGATTACAAACATAAAGATGCAATATATACGGTTTTCCCTAATTCATTGCGTACAGAGATATACCCTATTAATTATATTGATGTTAAGCGCATCGGTATGTCGGACACCAGTGTGTTAACGGGCAATGTAGAATCTAGTGCACAAGCAGGCGGGCAGTCTACAGATCAATCTTCTAGTCTTTCGGAGGATGGGGGGAGTATCAATCCCGGTTCGCGTATTCAAACTCGGAGTGAAACCGATTTTTGGCGTTCACTTAATGAGACGTTGTCTGAGTTGATCCAAAAAGATACGTCCACAACAGAAGCGGTGGATAGTCCGGCTGCTCAGCGGAAAGTGATTACTAATTCACACACTGGTGTTGCGATTGTTACTGCTATGCCGAACGAATTAGCAGCAGTGCGCCGTTTTTTAGATGCCACCCGACTTAGTGTTAAACGTCAAGTAATTATAGAAGCAAAGATTCTAGAAGTTCAATTGAGCAAAAATCATCAAACAGGCGTTAATTGGGATTCAATTAATGGCCAATTACTATTAGGTAGGAATGTTAGTACTTTCGATTCTGGTGTGTCAATTGAAGAGATATCTGAGGGGGTAGGAGAAGTTTTTTCATCTCTTCTTCGTATCTCCGATATTGGGACTTTACTTTCCTTGCTGGAAACACAGGGCGAGTTACAAGTGTTATCTAGTCCTCGAGTATCTACGGTTAATAATCAAAAAGCCGTCATACGTGTAGGAACAGATCAGTTTTTTGTAACCGGAATTTCCAATTCAACGATTTCTAATGCGTCGTCAACGACCAGTTCGCCCGATATTGAATTGTCCTCTTTTTTTAGCGGTATTTCACTTGATGTTACCCCTCAAATATCTGATGAGGGCGATGTTATTTTACACATTCACCCAGTAATTAGCACCGTGACAGAAGAGCAGAAAAATATAGTGGTCGGTGATTCTGCTTTTTCATTACCGCTGGCGTTAAGGGATATTCGTGAATCCGACAGCATTGTTAAGGCAAAAAGCGGTCAGGTAATCGTTTTGGGTGGTTTGATGCAAGAGCGACTCAATGCCGTAAAGGGGAAAAGACCCGGCCTTAGTAGTATTCCTTTAGCAGGCCGTTTATTTAATAGTACATCCGATGCGCGTATTAAATCTGAACTCATTATTTTACTTAAGGCCACTGTGGTAGAGCAAGATTCATGGGTTGATGATTTTAAAACAACGCAAGACCGTTTTAAGAAGCTCACTCAGCCGTTAACGGTGCAATAGTTTATGTTAACTATTAATCATCCTAAAAATATACGTGTAGGCGATTTACTGGTTGAAGAAAAGGTTATTACCAACGAGCAATTAGACTATGCACTACAAGAACAAAAAGTATCAGGTAGTAAATTAGGTAAAACGCTAGTGACTTTAGGGTTCGTAGAGGAAAATGTATTGCTGGATATATTATCTAAGCAGCTTGATATTCCTTTTGTTGACATTCAAAATTTCAATTATGAACGCAATGATGTTAGATCTTTAAAAGAAACGATTGCTCGTCGGTTTCGTGTGTCTGTTTTAAAAAAAACAGATGAAAAAATTATTTTAGGTATGTCAGATCCTACAGACCTGTTTTGTTTAGATGAAGTAGGCAAGCTATTTGATGTTCCGATCGAGCCCGTTATTGTTAAAGAGTCAGAACTGCTGGATGTACTTGATATATCTTATGGTGAATCTGAAAAAATTGCGTCATTGGTTGAAGAGATTAATGAAGACCTTGGTGAAGATAGCATCGATATTGATGAAATCGTCGGTGAGTCAGATGAAAATGAAGCTCCTGTAGCCAGACTATTAGTGAAAATATTTGAGGAAGCTATAAAATATAATGCTTCAGATATTCATATTGAGCCTGATGAAAAGGTCTTACGTATTCGTCAGCGAATAGATGGCGTGTTATCTGAGCAAGTGCTCAATGAAAAACGTGTGGCAGCTGCGTTAGTAGTCAAGTTAAAGCTTCTTTCTGGTCTTGATATTTCTGAAAAGCGCATTCCCCAAGATGGTCGGTTTAATCTAAAAATCAATAAAAAGAGTATTGATGTACGTATTTCTACGATGCCGATTCATTATGGCGAATCGATTGTATTACGTATATTAGTGTTAGACGATAGCGTGAAAAACTTGTCTGAAATTGGAATGGATGCAGATACAGTTAAAAAATTCCGCCGGGCTATTGCGAGCCCTCATGGGCTGATTTTGGTAACAGGGCCAACGGGTAGTGGTAAAACTACCTCGCTCTATGCCGCATTGTCTGAACTAAATACTCCAGATAAAAAAATCATCACGGCAGAAGACCCTATTGAGTATCGTTTGCCGCGCCTTAGCCAGGTACAAGTTAACCCTAAGATTGGTTTAGACTTTGCCAAAGTATTACGCTCTGCTTTGCGACAAGATCCAGATATCTTATTGGTGGGTGAAATTCGGGATGCTGAGTCAGCAGAAATAGCGCTTAGAGCGGCAATGACCGGACATTTAGTGTTATCTACACTGCATACCAATGATGCGGTGAGCTCTGCTTTACGTCTTATCGATATGGGTGTCGATGCCTTTTTAGTCGCATCTTCTCTCAAAGCTGTAGTGGCACAGCGGCTGGTTCGACGTTTATGTAATACATGTAAACAGCCGCTCGAATCAACACAAGAATATGACTATTTATTGACATCTATTGATCCACTTATACAAGCCCCTACATTTTATCAAGCGGTCGGTTGTACTCGTTGTTTAAATACCGGCTACAAAGGCCGGTTAGGTGTATTTGAATACTTAACGATAAGCAATGACTTAGCTGCTGCGCTGCGGAGTAATAATGTGCAATTATTTACTGAAATGGCATTAGCTTCTGATAATTATATGGCCCTAAGTGATAGCGCTATGCGACTTGCGGTATCGGGTGAAACTTCGTTAGAGGAGGTGCTGCGTCTTTCTATCTAGAGGGAGCTAGTTAGAAAGAATAGCGACAACCAATTATGACCGAGTTTATTTATTCTGGGCGAGATAAAAATGGTGTCATGGTTACAGGGCAGTTAGACCGTGCTAGTGATAATGATGTGGCTAATTATTTATTAAAAAAAAGAATTACTCCAATCAATATTGCGGTGGCTAAGAAAAAATTCTCTCTCAATAAAGAATTCAATCAATATTTCTCAAAAAGTACTGTGCCAGAAGCAGAGCTGATTATGTTCTGTCGTCAGATGTATACCATTAATAAAGCAGGTATCCCCCTGATTCAGGGGCTCGCTGCCTTGTCTGATAGTATTGCTGTCGGCCCATTGCAAGCATGCTTAGTGGATATTACCCATCGTTTAGAAACTGGAGTGACATTATCAGTGGCTATGGTACATCATCAGCGTATTTTTAATAACTTGTTCATAGGCATGATAAAAATAGGTGAGGAAACAGGAAAGCTCGATATTATTTTTTTACAGTTAAGCGGATATATTGCACGTGATCTAGAAACAAAAAAGTCGATTAAGTCAGCACTCCGTTATCCTTCGTTCGTGTTAAGTGCAATGGTGGTTGCGCTCTTTGTGGTTAATTTAATGGTTATTCCTGCCTTTGCCGATATGTTTAATCGATTCAGTGCAGAGTTACCTTTGCCGACTCAAGTACTTATGGGTATGTCTAACTTATTTGTTAGTTATTGGTGGTTGATCACGATTTTTTTGATAGTGTCTAGCGTAATATTATTTATGTGGATTGCCACTCCAGAAGGAAAGTTGTTTTGGCACAAAACCAAATTACGTATTCCTATTGTGGGTGTGCTAGTACACAAGGCTGCGATGTCTCGGTATATTCGTTCTTTTTCGTTGATGTTGTCTGCTGGAGTTTCTGTTAATAGAGCAATAGCGTTATGTGCCGAAATTATTGATAACACTTATTTGTCAAGTAAAATAAAAAAAATAAGAGAAGGGGTAGAGCGTGGTGATACGTTATACAGAACACATAAAAAAAGTGATATGTTTTCACCGCTAATATTACAGATGATCCACATTGGTGAAAGCAGCGGACAAGTCGATACTTTATTAATGGAGGTGGCCGAATCCTATGAGCGAGAGGTTGATTATGACTTGCAAAGTCTGAGCGCTAAAATAGAACCTATTCTTATTGTTGTTATGGCCGGTTTCGTACTTGTTTTAGCGTTAGGTATATTTTTACCGATGTGGGAAATGTTTAGTATTCAGTCGTAAAGGTCGTGCGGATATTTGACGTTAGCTGTTATGCGTCTTGTTTTTTTAAATAAAGTCAAAAATATAACGTTATTTTAATGATTTTTCATGTTTTTTTCTATCTATATGAAATTATTAGCTTTACTCTTTTTGCTATTCCATATGCGTCTAATCTCTTCATAGCATTCTATTTATCCGGCGCTATAGTTATTAGTGGAAGGTAGTCTTATCTATCTATAACTAGTTATACAGTACTGATGTCGGAGTATCCAATGCGTAAAAGTAATGCTGGCTTTACCTTAATAGAATTAATGTCTGTCATTGTCATTTTAGGGGTGTTGGCAGCCACTGCTGTACCACGCTTCGTTAATTTGTCGGAGTCTGCGAAAGAGGCGGCTGTACAAGGTATATCGGGTGCATTAGCGAGCGCATCGAGTTTGAATCATGCACAAAATATCGCGAATGATGCCAATTTAACTAGCGATGTTCCTATTCTCGTAAATACCTGTGCTACTGCTGCCGATACTTTAGATGGTGGCCTAGATGATAGTTATTTTATTGATACAGTGACTACTGCAATAGCAGAGGGCGCAACGGCGACTTGTACAGTGCGCTTTGATTCCAATGGGAATTCTGCCTATGATGTTGCGGATACACCTGATGCCACCTTTACCGCATATGGAGCAGTGCCATAAGTTTTCATTTCACCGCTTTTAGTTGTCACATTCTTCTTTAGCGTAGTACTGAAGAGTGTGATGACTATTCTTATCTTGGGCGTTTCAGCATAAGTCCAGTGATTGGCTAGAAATACAATGGATGATGCTTTATACGGTGCGCTATAAGGTGTCATTATTTTTTTTGAAAAGTGATATCTCTGAATTTTCGTTCCTGATAGTAAGCCTTAATAACGTTGAAAAAATAGAATTTTTCACAAAAAACACTAACATTTACCAATGAAGCAATTTTCAAAATTGCTTCATTACCATCTCTGCTTAAATGGGAAAATTGAACATTAGCGAGATGATGACAATAGAAGAATCCCTCACCGATCACTGCAACCTAAGCATGGAGAAAGCGCTTGCTGCTTAACGCTTTCCTTTATGGAAAAGGTCATGGGATACCATAGATGATGTGAGCTTTTGGCTTACTTCGTTGCATGAGCTCTGCACATATTGGTCGTCACTATCTTCAGATCACAGATGAAATAGTTGACGCTATCCTTTTTAGCGCCTTAAAGTCTCCAAGGCGAATGAAGATGGCGGAAGCCACGGGAAATAAAAGCTATCAGCTAGAGGGTCAGGCATTGTCTTCTTTAGGCGTTAATTATCTACAGCAATTACCAGAACTCGATGAGTATAAAGTAGAAGCCGCTGATGGGGATTTTATACCGCATGCCTGCCATACGGAAAAAAATAGTCAGGGTAACGTCTTTGCTGCAGGCTTTATATTTTTTCATGCTAGAATTACGCATATATGCTCAATTACCATTCGATCCCTACAGAATGCAATAATGATGAGAAGGTCGATTATGGCCTTAATGGATAGCTTGGCGAGACATTTAAAGCCAGGGGTGACGGAGATTGCGGAATACTGATGATTTATGTGCCAATGATTATAATCTCTTCCTGTCTTTTGACTTTTCATCTCCCTGAAAAACGTTATTACTAAATTCGACTATAATTTACAAAGAGTATGACTTCTTACTAGCATACATTGTTAATTTTCCCTCTCTAGATAATCAATAGCGAGATGCGAATTAGTTAAGGTTGATTGTTGATGATACGTTACCGAAGTTTTTATGGGCTGCCGCATAGGACATACCGTGAAAGTTGGTGTCGCCAATCAGCATTTACATTGATTGAGTTAGTGGCCGTTTTAGTCATTATTGGCATATTGGCAACCATAGTATTACTTCGTAGTAATCCCAGTGACATCGTTTTACAGACAGCAAAAAGCGATGTTTTTGCGGCGCTAGTGTTTGCTCGTGAAACCGCTATGGCACGTTCTGATGGTGGCTCTGCCATTACATTAACGACAACAGAAAATACAGTCGATGTGCGGGTCAATAATGTCAGTGTTAATAATATTAACCAAACTTATCCATTAACCTTTCCCAGTGATATCAGCGTTACATCGGCAAATCAACTTCTTGCATTTAATACCTTAGGTGAAACTAGTGAACAAACTATTATCTTAAGTGATGGTGAGCGGTCATTGGTGATTACTATTAGTGGTGTTGGCTATGCATACTAAACAAGGTTTTACATTAATCGAGTTGGTTGCTTTTATTGTAGTGATCGGCATAAGTATTACCGCCATTGGGAGTGTATTTCAATATGCCACCATTCGTAGTCAAGATTCATTGATTAATAGCCGATTACTCACGATGGCTCAATCACAGATGGATGAGATTTTATCGCGGAAATTTGACGAAAACACACCTACCGGAGGTATTCCTGCCTGTGGTAATGATATTACTTGCGCGGGTATTGGTTTAGATGTGAGTGAGGTGCTAACGTCTATTCTTACATTGGACGATGTTGATGACTTTCACTTATATCAGGATGTGCCAGACGTAGGTTATTCGCGGCAAATCACGGTTGTGAGTGCAGGTGATGATTTCGGTATTGCTAATCAACATGCTAAGCGTATTACTGTCACGGTTACCTCATCACAAGGTGCCACCATGTCGTTGTCTTCGTACCGTTTTAACTTTTAGGCGGATGTGAGATGAAACGGTTTTCTCAACATAATGGTTTTACTCTGATAGAGCTCATTACCGTTATGGTGATTCTGGGTGTAATTGCTTCATTTAGTACTACATTTGTGGTGAGTGTTATGCGCAGTGCCGTAAATGTTAATGAGCAAAATCAATTGTTAACGAATAGTCAGCTCACTACTGAATATATGATCCGCCGCTTACGCAATGCTTTACCGTTTAGCTTACGTATTACTAATGATGGGGCATGCCTTCAATTTATGCCCATTGTATCTAGTGGCTTATATCTGGATATATTACCGTCTGACGCTAACGGTGCATTTGCCACGGGTAGCTTTACCCCTATCGCGGTTTCTCCATTCATCATTAGTGATGGACAAGCCGGTTTTTTAGCCATCGCGGCAAGCAGTATTGATGAAATTTACGGTGTTAATCCACGTTCTCTCGCCGCTATTGATTCCGTCACTAGCAATAGCATTACCTTAACGGATGATAAACGTTGGTTGCGCAATTCGATTAATCAGCGTTTTTATATTGCGGAGTCGCCTAGCGCCTTTTGTCTTTTTGATAATGAGTTGCGACTGTATAGGGATGTAGGTATTGAAAATGTATTAGTCAATGCCGCAAGTGAATACGATTTGTTAACACTTTCTGCTGAGGCTCTAGGTGATGCCTTTACGCTGTCATCGGCAATAGAAGACCGTAATGTTAGAATGACGTTGTCGTTATTATTTGTCGCTGGTCAACATCGTATTGAGACTGTTAAACAAGTGGTGGTGCGCAATGTTCCATAAGAAAATGTCCCATAAAAAAAAGCACCATAAAAAAGTATCCCATAAAATATCCTTTTCTCCCTCAAAAAAACGGCAACATGCGTCATCGACTTTTAAAAAAGAGTCAGGATTTTTATTGCCTGTCGCTTTATTTATTATTGTAGTGTTGGGTGGTATGGGGTTAATCGTTTCCAAAAAAGTGTCAGAAAGTGCGTCTAGTTATGTGACTGCCGGTTTATCTACGCAAGCGTTTTACGCTGCAGAGAGTGGTGCGCAGGCAGGGTTGCATGAATTGTTTTTTTTAGATGTTGATCGGCAATTAGTAGACGGCCGTTGCGCGTCAATGGTTATATCTCAAGCATTGTCTGGTGATGGTTTGCGTCACTGTAGTGTTGCAGTGAGCTGTGCCTGCAATTATGAAAATGGTAATAGTTGTGACGCAAATGATAACGCTAATTACTTGGGTTTATCCGGAGTCACCAATAGTTTTTATACCCTTAATGCACGTGCTGAATGCGGTGTTGAACCGACCATTTCCAACCATCTTATTGAAGTTGGGGCAAGTTTATAAATGGCCACTTTATACCTCCGTTATGTGATGATAAGTATAGGATTATTATTTTCCTTAAGTACATTAACGTACGCAGATGTGATTTGTAGCAACTCAACATCGAGTGATGAGTCCGGCGTGCTTTATGATTCGGGTGGTAGTGCATCAAATTATTCTAACAATGAGAACTGTAGTTTTCTCATCCAACCTGTCGATCAGCGTGATATTACCTTGTCGTTTACCGCATTTAACTATGAATCATCTTTCGACTATATTTATGTGTATGACGGAACAGATACCAGCGCCCCGTTACTGGGTAGCTTTACGGGTACGATAATCCCATCCGATTTAACTGCCACATCAGGGGCGATGTATATTGTTCATAGTACGGATTTTTCCGTCAGGCGATCTGGTTTTTCAGCCTCATGGGAAAGTGGTGTCCCGCTTAATTTAGTGTCGGAATGGCATTTTGATGAAGATGAATGGGATGGCAGTGTCAACGAAGTGATTGATAATCGAGGTAATATCAACGGCTTTGCAGTGAACGGTGCGAAAAGTATTGAAGATGGTTTTATTTGTCGTGCAGCTTCATTTGATGGCGTTGATGACTATTTAACGGTATCAGGTATTTCTACTCATCTTAACGGTTCATCTAGTTTAAGTTTTTGGATGAAAACAGCGCAGTCCGGAGATAATAACTATTGGCGAGCACCGGGTATAACCGGAATAGAGGAAGCGAATAAAAGCAGTAATGATATTTTTTGGGGTTACCTGCGCAGCAATGGTCGAATAGGATTGGGCAAGGGCGGTTCAAATCATGTGACATCGTCGGTTTCGGTCAATAATAACACTTGGCAGCACATCGTTTTAACCAGAGATGCTTCCGCCGGTGGCATGTTAAATATATATGTTAACGGTTCATTTAATCGATCGACTATAGGTCGCGCGGGTGGTATTTCACTTGATTTTAGTAGTTTGGGTAGGATAGAAGACACTGCGGGCACACCTGGTTACTTTGCCGGGCAGCTGGATGAAGTGCTAGTGTTTGGCTCGGTAATTAATGCCGATCAAGTTAGCACTATTTATAGCAATCAATCGGCGGGTAATAATTGGGATGGTTCGACTCGTAACTGTGATCCTACTTTATTGGCCGAATGGCGGTTAGAAGACAGTGACTGGAGCGGCGAAGTAGATGAGGTGATAGATTCAAGCGGTAATGATTATCATGGGCGCTTACTTTATAACGCTGCCCCTAGTAATTCATTGCCCGCTATATCCGGTACCGATGGCACGTGTGCCTATGGTAGTTTTGCGGCTGGAACAATCGCTGTCGACAGTTTGCCAGTTAACACCAGCAGCGTCGGCAAAACGACAGTCAGTTTTTGGATGCGCTGGGATGGTACCAATGGTTCTATGCCGATAGGGTGGTCTTACTATGATTTATGGTTTTATAACGGAAGTTTTGGTTTTAATACATGGAATAACGATATCTATGGCATTAGTTCTTCTGTATTAAATGGCTCTTGGCGTCATATTACGGCGGAGTTCAGTAATGGTAATGCAGCATTATCTAATAATCGCTTATGGGTTGATGGCGTTGAACAAGTTTTATCTCAACGGCGAGGTTCGCCGTCCAATAGCTATCGTTCGGTAGGTAGCCAGCTGCGTTTAGGCGGAGCAGTCAATAGCACAAGTTACCGCTTTCACGGTAGCTTAGATGAAGTAAGGGTTTATGATAATACCTTGAGCACGGCCCAAGTCATCGGGATTATGAACGACACTCATCCGTGTGAAGGTAGTGCTCCCGGCTATTTCTCTATCAGCCATGACAATACTGCAGTCTACTGTCTTGATGAGTCATTATCTATTACCGCACGCTATGATGATGCATCTATTGTGAGTAGTTACGAAGGAACCGTTACCCTAGATACACAAACAGCTAAAGGGTCATGGTCGTTAGTGAGCGGCAACGGCATATTATTAGAGACTACTAGTAATGATGGAGTCGCGATTTATAACTTTGCCGAAGATGATGAAGGTAGTGCAAGCTTCGCCTTATATTATCCCGAAGGCGTTAGCTTAATAGATATAGACGTTTACGATGGCAGTGTGCGCGATGATGACAGCGAAGGCATGTTGGCTTTTGCCTCGACGGGTTTTAGTATTACCGCCGCGCCTCTGGCCAATCCACCCCTTACGCCTATTAATGACCCCCTTACTTCGCAAGTATCAGCACAGGCGTTTTCAGTGGCGATTGCGGCTTACGGAACAGACCCTGATAGTGGCCAGTGTGGCATTATTGAGAGCTATGCTGGCGATAAAACGATTAATCTTAATGTCGAATACAGCAATCCCACAACAGGCACACTTGCCGCTACTGGCGCAGGAGAATTAACCTTTATAGATGGTCAGGCTACCACCACACTACAGTACGATGATGCAGGTGAGGTTAGTATCAGTTTAATAGATGCGGCCGAGAATATTAGCGGCCAGACTAATTCTATCGTGGTTCGCCCTAGAGACTTTTCCATTGTCATAAACGATAACCCGGCAACCACCAGCATTGGCACAGGTTTTGTCGCCGCAGGAGAGTCCTTTACCGTTAAAGTGCAAGCGTTAAATACCTTAGGCAATGTCACGCCAAATTATGGCAATGAAATCATCCCCGAAAATGTGAATATTGTCATAGATTCCTTAGTTTTTCCTATTGGCGGCCACGTGGGTGAATTAAGTAATGCGGAGAGTTTTACAAAAAATGCTTCAGGCAATAATTCTTGGATCTACTGTGCCCCCGAAGGTGGTACATGTACATTGCCCTCATCCGCTACCGTTCGTTATGGCGCTAATAATGTATACACGACCGTGAGCAGCATGACGGGTTCGTTCGATTGTAGTAATGGCGTATTTGGCGACCCTATTTACGGAGTTGTTAAACAGTGCGAATACATACTAGATACAGAATCTCTTTATTTTGAAAATAATTCGGTTAGCTGGAATGAGGTTGGTGCTATCCGCTTACAGGCGCAAGTGGCTGATGGAAACTATTTAGGCGCAGGGAATATTACTAGTGCGGTCAGCGAGACAGTGGGGCGTTTTTATCCAGATAGCTTTTTACTAGGGTCGAATTCTGTGGGCAATAGTTGTAGTGGTTTTACCTATTTATCACAGCCTGAATTAACGATCGCTTACAGCCTAGCAGCCATTAGCACAGAGGGCGATGTCTTAAATAACTATGATGAAGGGCTTGGCTACCCTGTTGGGAATGCGGTTTATTCCGTGGAATACAATAACAGTGGTGTTGACCTACAGTCCCGCGCATCAATTGCCAGCGCCACATGGCAGGGCGGCGAGTATACCTTGCTGGATACTGCCGCAGTATTGAACCGCGATGCCAGCCGAGAGGCTCCGTTAACCGATGTGTTGTTTGGCGTAAGCATGAATGACATAGATGGCCGAGTCATTAATACGCCTACTATTAACGCATCAACAGCGATACATTGCGCTGATGATAACAGTTGTAATGCGGGCGAATTAGGCTCTGCATCTTTTTATTATGGTCGATTAACGCTTGATAGTGCATACGGTCCAGAAACAGCATCGCTTCCGGTAAACTTTATGACAGAATATTGGAACGGGCAAAAATTCGTCACACATCTATTTGATGATTGCACTCAAGTGCCAATGGGTACGATACGTTTTAATGGCAACGCAATTAATATTCCGGCTAACCTATCCGTTGATCTTGTGGGGGGCATCACTCAGGGGCAGTTTGCCTCAATGTCGGCAAACAATATTACCTTTTTGAGTGGCGACGCAGGCTTTTCATTCTCCGCACCTGGTGCAAACATTGCCCTTGATAGCGTTATTGTTGATGTTGATTTAAGCCTGATGGATTGGTTGCGTTACGATTGGAACCAAGATGGCGATGACAATAATGATGTTCAGTTACCTACCGCCACCATGCGCTTTAAAACTTATCGTGGTCATGACCGCATCCTCTACTGGCGGCATCGCTGAGCAGAGTTATGGCCAGGTAATCTCAGTAGTTACAGATAATTCAATAGACCCTCTTTTTGAGCTTATACATGATGTGTAGGCTGACATTATGATAGCTATCTTATTTTCATTGTTGTTCATGCGGCTGCTAGTGCTTTTTCAGATTTCCTGAGTGTTTTATTGTGCTGCAGAATTTTAACATATTCCAACTAATGTTATTTAAGAATAAGAATAAGAAATTCCATTCTTATTCTTAAATAACATTAGTTGGAATATGTATAAGCTTGTTGTTTAAATAACCTTTTGGCATAATACGCCAAAAGTGTGACGCAGTTAACATGTCGACATGTGCTCAGGTTGTTTTTTATACTAAACAGCTATGAATAGATACCTCCGATTCTTTCTGTTGTTTAATCTTTGCTTTCTATCACTACATTTATTAAAACTAATTGGGTAATTTCATGTCAAGACATCATTCACGCGGCGGCAACGAAGGCAACGAAGGCAACGAAGGCAGTAAGTACAGCAAGTACAGCCGGCACAATGAAGGTAACGAAGGTAACGAAGGTAACGAAGGTAACGAGCATCACGGGCACCATGAAGAAAATGAAGGCCATGAGGGTAACGAAGGTAACGAAGGTAACGAAGGTAACGAAGGTAACGAAAACTATTGCCCTCCAGGCCATGGAAACGAAGGAAACGAAGGAAACGAAGGAAACGAAGGAAACGAAGGAAACGAGCATCACGAAGAAAATGAAGGCCATGAGGGCAACGAGAACAACGAAGGCGACGAGAATAACGAAGGGAACGAAGGCGACGAGAATAACGAAGGGAACGAAGGCGACGAGAATAACGAAGGGAATGAAGGCGACGAGAATAACGAAGGGAATGAAGGCGACGAGAACAACGAAGGGAACGAAGGCGACGAGAACAACGAAGGGAATGAAGGCAACGAGAACAACGAAGGGAATGAAGGCGACGAGAACAACGAAGGGAATGAAGGCGACGAGAACAACGAAGGGAATGAAGGCGACGAGAATAACGAAGGGAACGAAGGCGACGAAAATAACGAAGGTGATGAGTCAGGCTCTATTACCGGTCATGTTTTTGAAGACGTCAACGAGAATGGTATTGATGATGGGTCTAACTTAGGCGCTAACCTTATTGTTAATGGCGACTTTGAGTCACACCCTGAATTGTTCAACGATAACATAACGCCTAATTCTTGGGATTCATTTGACGCGATCGAAGGCTGGGTTGCGCTTAAAGATAAAATAGAAGTACAAGAAGGTGCTGTCGGAGGCACTATTAACGAAGCAGACAATGCAGTCGTTGAATTAGATGCTAATGCCAACGCAATTATTTGCCAAGAAGTGAATGTGACGGAAGCTGGCACGTATCAGTTCAGCATTGATTACGCAATGCGCGGTACAGATGTAAGTACTAATGGTTTTACCATATACATCGATGGTGTAGCACAGCAAACGGTTTATCCAACCTCGCAAAATATGCAAACGTTAACGTTTGACGTTAATTTAGATGCAGGCAATATTCGTATTGATATTAAAGGTGTAGGTACTTCAGACAGTATCGGTACTATTATCGATAACGTGAAACTACAAAGTACAGAAACGACTTCAGAGCCGCCAGTAGCTAATCTTACTGTTACCTTGCTAGATGTAAATGATAATCCAGTGCTTGACACAAACGGTCAGCCTGTTACCACTACGACAGATGCAAACGGTGACTACACTTTTGATGGTGTGGCTCCTGGTGATTATCGCGTTAAATTTGAAACCCCCGATGGTAAGGAATTTACGACTCAAGATGTAGGTTCTGACGATACAATTGATTCTGATGTTAATGCATCGGGGATCTCTGGTACGGTTACTGTTGTTGCAGGTGCTGTAATCACTGGTCTTGACGCTGGTGTTTTTAACGCTGACGTGAATAGTGCGCCAGTGATTAATACGAATATCGGCAGTACCGTGGTTGAAAACGTCGGTGTTGTCGGCGCGACAGTGGCGACGTTTACGGCGAGCGATGCGGATGCGGGCGATACGCTGAGCTACAGCATCACA
>JBLHVX010000030.1:0-15023 GCA_047628835.1 Granulosicoccus sp. | reverse complement strand
CCTTCTGCAAGTGCTTTTTGTGGCGTAATACCGGTTAACAAACATGCCTCTGGGTGAGGCAAGCAGTCGCTACTAGGGCGACAATAAATAACTAAAGGCTCACCGATAATATTGAGGTCTTCATCAGTTCTGATACCCGCAAATTGCGAGGGTTTATCCTGACTTGGCGATGCACCCCATGTTTCGTAATCGTGCCAATATAAGGTGTTCATACACATGGTCTCTTATTATTGATGATATGACGTATTTTATTTGTAACTACTCAGCTCACAGCCAAAATCGCGCTGAACAGTTATAGACAGTGATGAGTAGTTACTTTTATTTCAGTTCTTTACTTTAGGGCATTGATCCAAAATGTAAATAGTACAGACAAAAAAATACCCTGTCAGACATCCTGGCAGGGTATTTTTTTATTTACTGATATTACTTATGTAGTGCTTATTTAGAGTAACCACGTACTGTAATATCTACACGACGATTTGCAGCGCGGCCTTCTTTAGTAGCGTTAGTTGCTACTGGTGAATTTTCACCTTCGCCTTCGGCACGAATCAATGAACCTAAAACGCCTTTACCTTCTAAGTATGTTTTTACAGAGTTAGCACGTCTTTCAGACAAGCCTTGGTTATACGTTGCATCACCACGGCTATCAGCATGACCGACAACCGCAACACCAGAAACGTTTAGCTGTTTTGCACGTGATGCAAAAAGATCTAACGCTGCTTTACCACTAGTGTTTAGTTCTGCACTATTAGTAGCGAATGTTGCATCACCACTTAATGATACTGCTTGAGACACTGCTTTTGGTACTGCTTTTGGTGCTGCTTTTACTACTGCTTTTGCATGACCGCAGGACTCACTGTTAATGCCGCTGCTCACTCTGACGCAATCTGTGTAAGAGCTACTAACAACATTTCCAAAGCCGCCCACTAATCCTCCGCCTGATACATGAGCAGATACGCCCGTTGCTGAAAGTGCAGAAGTTAACGCGATGGCTGCAACAGTAATTAATTTATTATTCATGATCTATGGCCTCCAAAGCCTTAAACAAGCATTTATACTTTTTTATTTTATGCGTAGGTGTTTACACACAAACACTGAGTGGCAATATACAACAGCTGGCAGCGATTTACAGCAAAAACAAGTAAACCCTCTCTCTCAAACGCAAAAATCGTCTTATTTTCATACAAACATCTATAATTTATACATAAACAACACATCTATTGCAGCTCCTGAAAACAGAGGTATTGATATAGTCACATTTATTTACTAAAAAATGTAACTACTCAGCTCACAGCCAAAATCGCGCTGAACTGCTTTAAAAAATGATTGTTTACACTTGTAAAATCACATTTTTCGCCTTGCTCAGCATAATGTTGACTGCAATCTGAACAGTTATGGACAGTGCTAAGTAGTTACTAAAAAATAACCCTTACTATTTTTCGTGAAGGGCGGCACAAAAGTATAGAAATATATTGACTTACGATGATTACTTAACAGTGATGACGCCCTCTTCTATTTTTGCTTTCCATAACTGAGGACCCGTTTTATGCACTGATTCACCTTGCACATCTACGGCTACCGTCACTGGCATATCTTTTACGTCAAATTCGTAAATAGCTTCCATGCCTAAATCTTCAAAACCTACCACTTTTGCACCGACTATCGCTTTAGAAACCAAATAGGCCGAGCCACCAACCGCCATAAGATAAACGGCTTTATTATCTTTAATCGCTTCAATAGCCGCATCACCACGCTCTGCTTTACCCACCATACCTAATAAGCCCGTTTCTTCTAAAATAGTGCGGGTAAACTTATCCATACGTGTTGCCGTGGTAGGGCCTGCCGGGCCCACTACTTCTTCACGAACTGGGTCAACTGGCCCTACGTAGTATATAAAGCGCCCTTTTAAGTCTACGGGTAATTCTTCACCTTTAGCTAGCATATCTACTATGCGCTTATGGGCTGCATCACGACCTGTGAGCAATTTACCCGATAGCAATAATGTATCACCGGGCTGCCAATGAGTAACATCCTCTGGTGTGATCGTGTCTAGATTCACTTCCCGTGTATTCGGATTTACTTCACGGGTAATAGTTGGCCAATCGGCTAAATTAGGTGCCGTTTGTAATGAAGGGCCAGAACCATCGAGAGTGAAGTGCGTGTGGCGAGTGGCAGCACAGTTAGGGATGACAGCAACCGCTTTATTAGCCGCATGACTTGGAAAATCTTTCACCTTCACATCCAAAACGGTTGTTAGGCCGCCTAAACCTTGCGCACCTATACCTAAGCGATTGACCTTGTCATATAGTTCTAAACGCAATTCTTCTGGTCGATTTTCAGCGCCTTTTTTCTGCAATTCTTGAATGTTAATAGGCTCTAACAATGACTCTTTCGCCAGTAACATGGCCTTCTCTGCCGTACCACCTACTCCAACACCCAAAATACCTGGTGGACACCAGCCAGCACCCATGGTGGGTACAACCTTTAACACCCAATCTACAACAGAATCGGATGGATTTAACATCGCAAACTTAGATTTTGCTTCACTGCCACCGCCTTTAGCTGCCACGTGAATATCGACTTTATTGCCGGGTACGATTTTATAATTGATGATTGCAGGTGTGTTATCACCAGTATTTTTACGCGCGCCATCAGGATCTGCCAATATAGATGCTCTTAGTACATTGTCAGGATGTTTATACGCCTGACGAACCCCTTCATTTATCATATCTTCTAACGGCATATCTCCTTCAAACAATACTTGCATACCCACATCAACAAACACAGTAACAATACCTGTATCTTGGCAAATCGGGCGATGGCCTTCTGCACACATACGTGAGTTAATCAGGATTTGAGCCATAGCATCTTTAGCAGCAGGATTTTGTTCTTTTTCGTAAGCCTCATGTACCGCTTGAATAAAATCAACCGGATGATAGTAAGAAATAAACTGTAAAGCATCAGCAATACTGCTGATTAAGTCGTCTTGCTTAATAATAGTGGTCATAAATATGTCTCTTAAATGTCTTACTGAAAGAATAAAGGATGGAAAAAATACATAAGACTCGTCTAAAAATAGTGATTATTTACGTGACTGTACCGATTAGTAGGCGCTTTTAAGCGAGAAGACTCCGAGCGCACCTCAGTACCACTTAACGATAAAAAGTGCATCTTAAGAGGCGCACATCAATCACAAGGATTCTTAAGGCTTCTTAAGTTGTAATAAATCTCGATTAGTCGTTCGACGGAATACTTCTAGTGAGGTTAATGCAGCTTCTGTTTCTTTTAAGCGTTTATCGATATTTTTTAGCTTATTTGCCGCAGAAACACCCTTATTAGCCTGCGCACCTAAGGTCTTTAACTGTTCGCTCTGAAAGGATATTTTTTCGCGGATCGCACGTAATAAAATATCTTGTTCTGTGACGGTTTGTGTGGTGGATAACAACTTGCTTTTCAAAGGCTGCAATTCTGTCACCGACGCCTCTAGGCTAGCGATTGATTGACTCAGCGCGGGTATTTTTCTCTGTGTTTGTTCTATTATTTCAATCTTATTCGTCGTTTCTTTATCGAGAGCAGCCAATTTTTCTACAGCTTTAGTAATGCCGTCACGGTTGACATTTCTCGTTGCCCATAATTTAGCTATCTCTGCATCCGCTTGGATAGCTTTACTATTCAACCCTCTTACCTGGGCACTGACAGATGCGAGAGATTGTGTCGCGCTATCATCAGAAACAGCTAATTTACTTTCTAACTGCACAATTCTAAGACGTTGACTTTGCAGTGTTTGTTGTGTCATCTCAACCTGCCACAAAGCATAGCCCGCAGCGCTGCCGACACATAATGTGATCAAAAAAACAAACCATGTGAAACCTGATGAACCGCTATTATTGACTGGCCTTTGCATCGACGCAGAAGAGCCTACTACAGAGGAACGTTTTATCTGTTTAACTGCTTGAGTTCTTCGCCCTGACAACTCTTCTTTGCCGTCTAATACCGACGATACTGTTGGTTCTTTTCGCTCGCTCACTGTCGCTCCTCTCGTTAATCGAAAACCTATACAGATACTTTTATAGTATTAGAGTACTGTAGCCTTATATGTATCTCAATATAAAATATATGGATTTATTATACGAGATATTCATGAGAAAACCCTATTATGGGTTACAATAATTGTGATTAATACTGTGACTGCGATGATTATCAGTTAGAATATGAATACATTTCTAGCATCAATAAGCACGCCTATGCTTTTTGATACTAGTCATTGGCCAGATCATCACCAAATAACAATTAATTAACCATTTCACATTAAGGGGTAACTCATGGATTTCATAGACTTTCTTGTCCGTTGGGCGCATGTACTATTCGGTATCACTTGGATCGGTATGCTGTACTACTTCAACTTTGTTCAAGGTGGCTACTTTAAATCTGCCTCACCTGAAGCACTAGCTGATGCAAAAGCCAAACTGGCACCAAGCGCATTATGGTGGTTCCGCTGGGGCGCCATGTTTACTTTTATCACAGGTATTTACTTATTATCTGTTCTTGGAAAATACCATCAATTCAACAACTATATTGTGGTTGGCGCATTAATGGGTACAGTCATGTTCCTAAATGTGTGGATAATTATTTGGCCAAACCAAAAAATTGCTTTAGGTATGGCTGAAGGTGATGCTCCTGCTGCGGGCGCAAAAGCATTACTGGCCTCACGTACTAACGTGTTATTTTCTGCTCCGATGTTATTCGGCATGTTAGCTGGTGCACATTTAAGAGGGCACGGTGATTTTGCTCTCCAAGGTTATGGTGCGGGTGTTGGAGGTATTGATCTGTGGATAGCTATTGCCATTATTGCACTGCTAGCAATTAACGGCGTAATCGGCAAGCAAGGCCCATTAACCACCGTTAAAGGTGTGATCCATGCAAGCCTTGGTCTAACCGCTGTATTAGTTGCAGTTTTATACTTCCTATAAAACTGGTAACTCACTAAAAAACCGGACGGCCTGTTGTTAAACAACAGGCCGTTTTTTTATCTCTAAAATTAATTTACATTTATGCTAAAGCATTTCACAGAAAGTCATGTAAACCGCTATAATACGCGTTAATAATATTAACTATTCAACCTGCTTGGAGAACACAATGAATTTAGAATATTACATTATTCATGGCCGCGGTGAAGGCGGACTTAAATTTCAATTAGCTAAACTGGAAGATGACAGTGGCAATATGTACAAGGGTGAGTACGATATGGCACGCCAATTTGGTAGTATTGACGAATTAAAAGCACATATCGCAGAAGACGTAGTTAAAAAACCTTTAGCAGAGCTATCTATTACAGCAATGGATATTTAATATTTACGGTCAGCTAATATCTAGACAATAAAAAAGAGGCTATAAGCCTCTTTTTTATTGTCTAGATATTTAATTTTTTTATGTAAATAACAACATACCGCCCCAAACAACGTAAAACAGACTAACAGCAATTGTTACGCCCATCATTAGTGTAGGAGGAATATTAAACTTAGCAGCGTAATCACCCGTTATTTGCCAGCCGGCTAAAATAGAATTAGCGCCCGCAAACAAAAGAGTAATAAATGCATACGCTTTAAATACGGTGGTTGCTAACAATGCGTTAAGGCTGTCGTAAGTTAAGCCTTGAGTCAGAATAGCTTTTAACAAAACCACTCCGAAGATAATAAAAACAACATTGCTAACGCGTTGAAAAACCCACTGTTGAACACCGTTGGTCATTATGCCCATAGTAGTACTCCTGCCAATACGCTTAACACTATGCCGACAACAATGGCTGCCCATGAAATGCATTTTCCACCAGCAAAATCTTCAAAAAAACCAAAGTCTTGGATCAGATGTTTGATTGTAGCTGAGCAATAATAACCAAAAGCGGTTAATAAGCCCCACGCAACAAATTGTGCAATGAAGTTGCTATTTAACGCAGTTGCTAATACAGAATAGTCCCCTGGTGAAGACAACACATAGCAAAGAGCGGTCAGTAAAAAGCCCAAACCCACCCAGCTGATAATTGCACAAACACGATGAAGAATAGATGCAATCGCAGTGATAGGAAAGCTAACAGTGCCCAAATCAAGATTGACGGGACGATTATCACTCATGTTATACCTCCGTTGAGGAAATTATTTTATTAAGTCTACAAATTTCAGCTATCAACACCATGGGATTAATAACATGGCGTTGATAACTAAATAGAAATTACCAACCCGTAATTTCTTTCAATGCACTACCGATATCAGCAAGACTACGCACGGTTTTAACACCGGCATCTTCTAAGGCTGCAAATTTTTCATCAGCTGTTCCTTTACCACCAGAAACAATCGCACCAGCATGGCCCATACGCTTGCCTTCAGGTGCAGTTACACCGGCGATGTAAGATACAACAGGCTTAGTCACATTGGCTTTAATAAATGCCGCTGCTTCTTCTTCTGCCGTTCCGCCAATTTCACCGATCATAACAATCGCTTCCGTCGCTGGATCATCTTGGAACATTTTTAAAATATCAATGAAGTTTGAACCTGGAATCGGATCACCACCAATACCAACACACGTCGACTGACCAAAACCGTAATCAGTGGTTTGTTTAACGGCTTCATACGTTAATGTACCTGAACGCGACACAACACCTACTTTACCCGGCAAGTGAATGTGGCCTGGCATAATACCAATTTTACATTCGCCTGGAGTAATGACACCTGGGCAGTTAGGACCGATCATACGTACGCCTTTCTTATCGATATAGGCTTTGATAACCAACATATCTAAAGTAGGAATACCTTCGGTAATCGTAATGATCAACTCGATACCAGCATCAGCAGCTTCAATGATTGAATCTTTACAGAATGCAGCAGGAACATAAATAACAGTCGCTGTTGCGCCTGTTGCTGCTACTGCTTCTTTAACCGTGTTAAATACCGGTAGGCCTAGGTGAGTTGAACCACCTTTACCCGGTGTAACCCCACCCACCATTTTTGTACCATAAGCAATCGCTTGCTCGGAATGGAAGGTACCGTTAGAACCAGTGAAACCCTGACAAATAACTTTTGTATCTTTATTAATTAAAATAGACATTATTTGCCCTCCGCTGCAGCAGCAACTACTTTTTCAGCTGCATCTGTTAATGATGTCGCGCCCACTAAGTTAAGTGTGCTCGCATCGAGTATTTTCTTACCTTCTTCTGCATTGGTGCCTTCAAGACGAACGATAACGGGTACCTGAACGCCCACTTCTTCTACTGCGCCAATAATGCCTTCGGCAATCATGTCACAACGAACGATACCACCGAAGATGTTAACCAATACCGCTTTAACATTTGAATCAGAAAGGATGAGTTTAAACGCTTCGATCACGCGCTCTTTAGTTGCACCGCCGCCTACGTCTAGAAAGTTTGCCGGCTTGCCACCGTGCAAATTAACAATATCCATGGTGCCCATCGCAAGACCAGCACCGTTTACCATACAACCTACGTTACCATCTAGCGCAACATAGTTAAGTTCAAAAGAAGCCGCTAAAGCTTCGCGCTCATCCTCTTGTGATGGATCGTGCATTTCACGGATTTTTGGCTGACGATATAATGCGTTTGCATCGATATTAATTTTACCGTCTAAGCAATGAAGGTTACCTTCATCGGTAATCACTAGAGGGTTAATTTCTAATAATGCGAAATCAAAATCTTCAAACATTTTAGCTAGACCTAAAAAGATCTTAGTAAATTGCTTAACCTGAAGGGCGTTTAGGCCCAACTGGAACGCTAATTCGCGTGCTTGGTAAGGCTGCGCACCCACTAACGGATCAATAAATGCTTTTAAGATCTTTTCTGGCGTTTCTTCAGCCACTTTTTCAATCTCAACGCCACCTTCGGTAGATGCCATGAAAACAATACTACGGGTTTCACGATCAACAACCGCACCTAGGTACAATTCTTGTGCTATATCGGTACAGGTTTCTACTAATATACGGCTTACTGGTTGGCCATTTTCGTCTGTTTGATAAGTCACTAGGTTTTTACCTAACCACTTATCAGCAAATGCTGTCACTTCTTCTTTAGTGTCGACTAGCTTAACGCCACCCGCTTTACCACGGCCACCTGCGTGAACCTGTGCTTTAACGACCCACTTATCGCCACCGATGGTGTCGGTTGCTGCTGCCGCTTCTTCAGCGGTTGCTGCTGCAACGCCGATAGAGACTGGCAAGCCGTATTCAGCAAACAATTGTTTAGCCTGATACTCGTGCAAATTCATAACTTCTTCCGTTAATTGATGCTTCTTATGAAGCGGTTAATTGATGAGACAAGACCAATGGGGTCAGACTCGATTGACAGACTAGATTGATACTTAAAACATAAAAAAATAATACAATCGAATCTGACCCCATTGGTCATTTGACCTCTGGTTAAAACTTCTACTTACGTTTTTTTCTATTTGGCATGTGAATGGCATGGCCATGTACCGATAGTGCAGCTTCTTTTACTGCTTCGGAATATGTTGGATGGCCAAATACGATCATACCTATATCTTCTGCCGTTGCGCCAAATTCCATTGCAATGACAATTTGTTGAACTAGATCGCCCGCGCTTGGGCCGACAATATGGCAACCTACAATGCGATCAGTTTTCGCATCGGCGATCATTTTCACCATGCCATCTTGGGAATCAGTCGCCACTGCACGACCAATCGCTAAGAATGGGAATATACCAATATTGACTTCTACGCCTTCAGCTTTTAATTCTTCTTCTGTTTTCCCTACAGATCCCACTTCTGGATGGGTATAGATAATATTGGGGATAGTAGCGTAATTCATCATCGCTTTTTGACCCGCGATACGCTCGGCCACCATGACACCTTCTTCTGAGCCTTTATGCGCTAACATTGGTCCACGCACCACATCACCTACCGCCCAAACACCAACGACATCGGTTGCACAGTTGTCATCCACTTTCACAAAACCGCGTTCATCTAGCTGAACACCCGCATCATCGGCAAATAGATTATGCGTAAACGGACGACGGCCAACACAAACAATCAGTTTGTCGAATGTTTGTGTTTGCTCATTCCCTTCTTTATCTGTAAAAGTGACTTCAACTTCATCACCTTGTTCTCCATTTTTAATGATGTCCGTACCCGTAACCATACAACTCAAACGGATATCCAAACCTTGCTTGATGAAAATCTTTTTGGTTTCTTTAGCTATTTGTTGATCCATCGTCGCAAGGAAAGTATCCATCGCTTCTAAACAAACCACTTCAGAACCTAAGCGTGACCAAACACTCCCTAACTCTAAGCCAATAACACCCGCACCAATAACACCTAAACGTTTAGGCACATCTTGAAATTCTAGTGCGCCAGTAGAATCAACTACAATATTATTTTCTTCCGGGTTGACCGAAGCGACGGGGATATTAACCGGGATCGAGCCCGTAGCAATAATCACATTACCGGCTTCATAGACGGCAACATTACCATCTTTATCCGTCACTTCGACATTCTTACCGGCTAACAATTTACCATGACCGAAAATAGAGGTGACTTTATTGGCTTTAAATAGACCGGTAATACCGCCTGACATTTGCGCAACGATCTTGTCTTTGCGCTTAATCATTGCAGGTACATCAACGCTTAATTCGCCCGTGCTGATACCATGACTCGCAAAGCCTGAATGTGCGTCGTGATAACGATGCGAACTATCTAATAAGGCTTTTGAAGGAATACAGCCTGTATTTAAGCAAGTACCTCCATTGACTATTTGGCCTTTATCATCGCTCCATTTTTCCACACACGCGGTTTTTAGGCCAAGTTGTGCAGCACGAATCGCCGCCACATAACCTGCAGGCCCAGAACCAATCACCATTACATCATATTTTTCAGACATCTTCTTTTTCCTATACTTGTATGCTTAACATCATGGAGGCAGAGTCAACGACCTTGATCCCATAATTTTTCATTGTTTGATTTATATTTCTAATAAGAATCTTGCTGGATCTTCCAATAAATCTTTAATCGCCACTAAAAACTGTACTGCTTCTTTACCATCAACCACACGGTGATCATACGATAGCGCCAAGTACATCATTGGACGAATTTCCACTTTGCCATTCACAGCCATTGGACGCTCTTGGATCTTATGCATTCCCAAGATAGCAGTTTGTGGTAGATTCAGAATAGGCGTCGATAGCAATGAACCGAAGACACCACCATTGGTAATAGTGAACGTTCCTCCCGTCATTTCTTCGATACTTAGCTTACCATCACGACCACGTAACCCTAGACCGCGAATAGTGGATTCAACCGTTGCTAAGCCCATTTCTTCAGCATTACGCAATACTGGCACCACTAGACCTTTTGGCGTAGAGACAGCGACACCGATATCGTGATAGCCGTGATAAACCACGTCGTCACCGTCGAGAGAAGAATTAATAGCGGGGAATTTTTTCAATGCTTCGACAGCAGCTTTAACGAAGAAACCCATAAAGCCTAAACGAACACCGTCGTTTGTTTTTTCAAATAAGTCTTTATATTTTGTACGCAAGTCCATTACTGGACCCATATCCACTTCATTAAATGTGGTTAACATCGCAGTCGTTGATGTGGCTTCTAATAAGCGCTCTGCAATACGCTTACGTAAGCGTGTCATCGGTACGCGTTTTTCTATGCGGTTACCCACTGCTGCAATTGGCGCCACAGCTTGTTGGGTTTGTGGCGCTACGGGTTTAACCAATGGTGTATTAGCCGCTTTTTCTACATCGTCTTTCGAGATAAGACCATTTTTTTCTGTGCCTGATACTGTAGACAAATCAATGCCTTTTTCTGCCGCTAATTTACGTGCAGATGGGCTAGCAATGGCATCCGTAGAACTGACTTCGGTAGCTTTAGTTGTCGCTGCTACTGGTGCTGCTGCCCCGCCTTCAATAACTGACGCAATCAATTCACCACTGAGCACAGTATCACCTTCGCCTTTTATAATGTCGCCCATTGCACCGTCTGCTGGAGCAACCACTTCTAGTACAACTTTGTCGGTTTCAATTTCAACGATAAGCTCGTCTCGTGATACAGCTTCGCCCGCTTTTTTATGCCATGTGGCGATAGTGCCATCTTGAACAGACTCTGGAAATGTTGGGGCTTTAATTTCTAAGTTATTACCACTTGCAGCTGGAGCAGTTTCTGGCTCGACAGCTGGCTTCACGTCCGGTTCTGCGTTTGCATTGCTTTCCGCACCGCCTTCGATAATAGACGCTAACAATTCATTACTTAATACCGTATCGCCTTCGGCTTTAAGTATTTCACCTAAAACACCATCTGCTGACGCAACGACTTCTAACACGACTTTGTCGGTTTCAATTTCTACTAATAGTTCGTCACGTGTAACAGTATCACCTGCCTTTTTATGCCATGTCGCAACGACACCGTCTTGTACCGATTCCGGAAAAGTGGGAGTTTTGATTTCATTCGCCATTGTTGTATTCCTGTTGTCGTACTTAAATAAGTCTGTTTGTCTATAAAAATTTAATTAACGTTTAATGCTGCGCTAATTAATGCTTTTTGTTCTTCTAAATGCAGTGACATATAACCACACGCAGGGGAAGCAGAAGAAATACGCCCTGTGTACTCGAGCGCAGCCGAAGGATAAATTTTTGCCATTGCACCTTCAATACGATGCCTGATTTGAAACCATGCACCCTGATTCCTCGGCTCTTCTTGACACCATCCAACTTGCGATACGTTAGTATATTTCGCCAATACCTCAAGCAGCTCTTCTTTCGGGAATGGGTAAAGCTGCTCTAAACGAATCAATGCGACGTCGTCTTGCCCGGATTCTATGCGCGCTTCTAGCAAGTGGTAGTACACCTTACCGCTACATAAAACGACTTTCTTAACTGCTTCAGGCTTGATGAGATCATCAGACATCACGTTATGGAATTTGCCTTCTGCCAACTCTTCTAATGACGAGGTCGCCAATTTGTGACGCAGAATCCACTTAGGGCTCATAATCACTAATGGGCGACGCATAGGGCGATTCACCTGGCGACGTAGAATATGGAATATCTGCGCCGGTGTTGTCGGGATGCACACCTGAATATTATGTTCTGCACACATTTGCATAAAGCGCTCTAAACGTGCTGACGAATGCTCAGGACCCTGCCCTTCGTAGCCATGTGGCAGCAACATAGTTAAACCGCATAAACGTCCCCATTTGTGCTCACCACTAGTAATGAATTGGTCAATAACCACTTGTGCGCCATTAGCGAAATCACCAAACTGCGCTTCCCAAATGACTAAGGTATCTGGCTTAGTCGTCGCGTAACCATATTCAAATGCAAGCACGGCTTCTTCAGACAATAAAGAATCATAAAGTTTAAAATGGCGCTGCCCTTCAAATAAATTAGACAGTGGGGTATAACTTTCCCCATCTTCCTGATTATGAAGAACTGCATGTCGATGAGAGAACGTACCACGACCAACATCCTGGCCTGTTAGACGTACACCGGCACCTTCTTCAATCAGTGTTGCGTAAGCCAATGTCTCGGCCATTCCCCAATTAAGGGCTAATTCACCGCTCGCCATTTTGCGTCGATCTTGATAAATCTTATCGACCTGGCGCTGTATTACGATTTCTTCGGGCACTTCGCACATTTTATGTGCCAGTTGCTGTAATTTTTCCATCGGCACACGAGTATCACCTTCGGCTACCCAGTCGTGACCTAAATACGGTGTCCAATCAACAAACAAAGAACTATCTGGCTCGCTCACGAGGCCGTGAGCCACATGATCACCACGATCAAGAGAGGCTCGATAAGCTTTCGCCATCGCGGCAGACTCTTCTGCACTTACAACACCTTCAGCCGCCAATTGATCAGCATACTTAGTGCGTGTTGTTTTTAATTTTTTAATTACCTTATACATCAATGGCTGAGTAGACGATGGCTCATCTGTTTCGTTATGACCACGGCGGCGATAACACACCAAGTCAATCACCACATCTTTTTTAAATTCATAGCGGTAATCAACAGCAAGTTGCGTCACAAACATCACGGCTTCAGGGTCATCGCCATTCACATGTAAAACCGGCGCGCCCACAAATTTAGCTACATCAGTACAGTAGTATGTCGAGCGAGCATCTTGTGGGTTATCAGTGGTAAAACCCACTTGATTATTAATAACGATATGAACCGTGCCACCGGTTTTGTAAGCACGTGTTTGTGACATTTGGAAAGTTTCAAAAACCACACCTTGACCAGAAAACGCTGCATCACCATGAATAGAAATAGGAACAACAATATCGCCAGTAGTGTCTTTACGACGGTCTTGACGAGCACGCACAGAGCCCACCACAACTGGCGAAGCGATCTCTAAATGGGAGGGATTGAATGCCATCGCCATATGTAACTCGCCACCAGGAGTCATTACGTTTGATGAAAAACCTTGGTGATATTTAACATCGCCCGATGTATCAACTAGTTTTTTTCCTTCAAACTCGTCGAATAAATCCGCTGGATTTTTACCAAAAATATTCACTAGTGTATTAAGACGACCACGGTGAGCCATACCCAATACAATTTCTTTTGCACCATAAGTACCGGTACGTTTAATAATACCGTCTAACATCGGGATAAGTGCTTCAGCACCTTCTAGGCCAAAGCGTTTGGTCCCAGGATATTTACTATCCAGATGTTTCTCTAAGCCTTCTGCTGCTGTTAAACGCTCAAGAATACTACGTTTAGTATCTGCTCCGTATGATGGTCTACCGCGCGCACTTTCCATGCGTTCCTGTAGCCACTTTAACTCTGTTAATTCTGTAATATGCGTAAATTCTGCACCCACCGCGCCACAATACGTGGCTTCAAGTTCTGCAATAATGTCACGCAACGTGGCTGTTTCTTTACCAAAAAACAGATCGCCTGTCGAAAACTCACTATCCAATTCATCATTACCGAGACCATGAAACTGTATATCTAAATGCTCTAATGATGGGGGTATAGCTAAGTTGAGAGGATCTGTTTTCGCTTTTAAATGACCACCACGTCGATAATGCTGAATCAATTGCGCTACATGAATTTGGCGGGCATGCTCAATTTCTGTTGCACTCGTTGATGATTGCACTGCATGTGGCTGTTTAACAAACTGCCTAAATTGTTCACGAACTTGCGAATGTGCTATATCTTTAGCGTTTGATGAGTTGCTGACTCTTGGCAACTGATCAAAGTATTCGCGCCATTCGCCTGGAATGCTATTAGGATCGTATAGATATGCATCATAGAGCTCTTCTACATATGCTGCGTTGCCGCCTGAAATATGACCGGTACTCCAGAGTGCTTCCATCTGACTTTCGTGCATTAGTTACTCGCCTACATTTCTTGTTTGCAAATCACAAACGAATTGAATTCTTTTACCTAAGGGACTCATGACTTATTCAGAGTTTCCCTAACAAAACTATGGCAGCGCACATGGCGCTGCCAATTAAATAATTGCATTATGGGTATGCGCTACACGTTGAAACATCCACTTCTACGACTGTTGATTGGCATATAATATGTCTCAGCATTGCCGCTAGCACTACAATTACAATAGCATACTGCGTATATGGCCAATCGCTTTAGTCGGATTAAGCCCTTTTGGGCAGACCGCTACACAGTTTTGAATACCATGGCAGCGGAATACGCTGAACGGATCGCGTAAATTATCTAAGCGCTTATCAGTGGCTGTATCACGACTATCTGCCAAGAAACGATAAGACTGCAACAGGCCCGCTGGACCGATAAACTTCTCTGGATTCCACCAAAAAGACGGACAGCTAGTTGAACAGCACGCACACAATATACACTCATAAAGACCGTCTAACTTTTCACGCTCTTCTGGTGACTGCAAGCGCTCAATACCTTGTACTGGCGTATCGTTTTGGAGGAATGGTTCAATCTTACGGTATTGTGTATAGAACTGGGCCATATCGATAACTAAGTCACGAATTACTGGCAAACCAGGTAACGGACGCAATACTAAGGTATT
>JBLHVX010000029.1:0-15104 GCA_047628835.1 Granulosicoccus sp. | reverse complement strand
TATCGCGGTACAAAACGTTCCTGACGTTTTGTGAACCCCACGGGTCTTTGCCTCAATTCACCTACTTTCTGCATATAAAAAAACCCCAACCCTTGTGGGGTTGAGGTTTGTTTATATGGTGGGGCGGGGGGATTTGAACCGGCAGCCTAAACCATTGTTATTAGTTAAGTTGTTATTGTTGGTTTTTGTTTGGGGTTGCTTCTAGGGTTGTAATGGGTGTTTTTCACCGTGTTAATAGGTGGTATTTTCTAGTGGTTGACCGTATCCCCAGCGGATTAGCCGTTCGTTTTGTAAATGCCAATAAGCGCCTTCTAATTCTTCTATGCTGTCTCGATGCCTTAGGAACGTAGACCAGTGCATATTGTAAGGTTTATCAAAATACCTGCATGAAACGGTTAGGTTATTGATTTCTGATTGCTCGTAGCCCCATAGCTTTAGACGGTGCTTTCTAACGCGTCTAGCGAGCCGTTCGTCTTTCCTTTCGCTTTGTGATGGGTAGTGAAGGTTTAAGCACGTACGGCAAGCGTAGGCGCTTTTGGTGGCATACAGTGATTGTCTTGGTGATGTGCAACAAGGACAAAGTAAATAAAGTTTATTGCTTATGCTGCTATTGTCTAACAGTAGAGGGATGGGGATTTTTTGCCCTTGTATGGTGAAACAAGCAACGCGCCCCCATTGCTTTGACTCCATCAGTTCAAAGGTTGAATGCTCTTTTGAATAGCCACCCCCATCAAACTGATATTGCCTGAGTTCGGCACCTATCATACCGCGAAAAACACTCGCTTTTATTTGCTTTAATTGGCTCGTATAGCGCCTACACCGTAATCTACCAAAGTGAAAACCTTTTGCCATACCCGTGCCTCACGATTAATAAATCTCTTGTACGAAAAACTGGCTAAACTGGGGGCTGTTTAGTTTAGATGTCGTTTAATGCGCCCTGTTTTTTTAGTTCAGATAAAAAAGGTGGAAACTTTGAATTTATAACTGCCATTGAATTAGATGAACCAAAAGATGAAACGGTATATGTGTCTATTTGTGAGATTTTCATTTTCACATCGTTCCCTTTGGCGATTTTTATAAACGTTTGAATGGGAACCGCGAACTGTCGGGTAGACCATTTTCCGTATTTCGTTAAGTTGCTAGCTGTCCGTATATTTTCTATTATTTCGCCGTCAACATTAAATGCTAGGCGTGTAATGTTATCTATACCCTCCACGCCGACCGTTATATAGACAATCTCAGGGCTTTTTCCTTTCCAAGTGAAACCCATTGTATTCCAAGATTCAGATAGGCTTGCAGCGGCGCTAACAGGCGGCTGGTCGATGATTGCTGTGCCGTCAAAGGCGTCTTTCTTAATAGAGACCGATGGCGTGAGACTGTCGTTTATACTTGCGCAGCCTGTTAAAAATACAAGCCCCGTAAAAATGCAAATAAGAATAAGTTTCATGTTTTTTCCTTTGTGTTGTTTGGTATAGCTGTTTTCTGTCCTGTGTTTTAGATTGTAGCTTTTTTAGGTTTAATACGGCTAGTGCCGTAATTCTTTGTTTGTGGTGGCTTGTAGCCTTTGCCTCGACCTTTTGCAAAGTAACTAATACGCTCTATTGCTGGCTGAATAGTGTCTTTATTGTCTCTTGCTAGGTTGTAGTAGCCGTTATCTGGGTAGTGTATTGAACCACCTAAATTTTGCCATATGGGTGCAACAATATTCTTTAGTAAAAAGTTGGGGTACTGGATAGCCTTGCCGTCTAGCATGAGTGCAAAGTGATAGTGTTGTCGTTTGGCTTTTTCTTTTTCGCGAACCCATATAAAGCCTATTTTATTAATCTTATATTTTTGCTTCAGCTTTTGCCGTAAGCGCCTGTTAAACGTTGTGATGATTGAATTGTCGTTTGTGTAGCCTGGAATGTGTAAATCAAACCGCACGATATGAACACGCTTATAGTGGCTCAACATATTAAACACTTGTGCGAGCATGGCTTTTAGCATGGGACGATATAAACCTGATTTTCTTGCGTCCACAAACCAAATTTCATCATTCATTTCTATCACTCTTTCATGGCTAACATGCATAAGGAAAGAGACCATAGATATTATTTAAATACCCCCTAATGTAATAGCGTTTACTAACCTT
This sequence comes from Granulosicoccus sp., assembly GCA_047628835.1. GTDB lineage: Bacteria > Pseudomonadota > Gammaproteobacteria > Pseudomonadales > Cellvibrionaceae > Endobugula. The sequence continues at coordinate 12,973 of JBLHVX010000029.1, read as the reverse complement.
GTGGCGCATGTATTGTTGAGTGTTGAAAAATAACGCCTTGATTTTTTGAGGGTAAAAAACCATTAAATAAGGTTCGGTAAGGTTCAAGCCTTTGTTCATATGATGTGCTGGGTTTGCGGGCGCTAACTTTAAAGTGATGCAAAAAGAGTTCATAAAATGCTATCTTAAGGGGGTAGTGGTGCTGGGTCGCCAAACTTCACACCACTACATTTTTAATGGAAAGCCGCTTAGTAATTAATCGCTAGGTGGCTTTTTTTCTACGGTATTTATTGCATCATTAATAAGTGTCATTAAGCGGCTCTTTCCTCCTTTTCGGTTGCCTATCTTAACGAGTTTTCGCTTTGTCTTGCCGTACTCCTGTTGATACCAGCGTTGCTTACACTCACTAATTTGTGCCTTTCTATCGCTGTGGTATCTTTCTATTTCTGTTTTTTCCATTCGATAAATACCGGTGGTTTTTTTAGCGTTGGGTATCGGAACAAAAAGAGTGTGTCGAATGTCATCAATTAATCGTCCAGAATCAAAGCCATAACGGCTTGAGATGTCGGTGGGTAGCAAGTGTTTACCTTCTAGTAATTGGTCGCGTAGGTGTTTGGCAGCAACTAATCTTATGCTCATGCGCGTAGCTCCCTGTATTGCTTGCGCTGTAATTCAAGCTCTACAACTAGCGCCTTAACTTCATCATCTGTTTGACCTGCTGCACGTGCGTTAATAATTGCGTCGATCTCGTGTTCAAGAAATGCCACCGATCTACCGCCAAGGCTGAATGGTTTAACGAGAAAGCCTTGCTTTATTTGCTGATAAAACGAAGTTTTTGGCAGTGACATCTTGCTTTGTGCTTGCTTGCTTCTGATGAGCCGAATGATTGAACTGGTCATAATTGATAGCCTATGTATGTATTGGGACTATCAATATAAGGAAGGGGGGTGCGCGAACAGCCATTCGCAGAGAAAATTATTTTCTATTCTTATATCCTATTATTCTTTCTTGGTCTTCAAGTCGTCTTAATCGGGCGGGCAACTTGGTTCGATTAGTCCCTGTACTTTCAGCTACATTGTCCAATACCTCTTTTTTACTTTTATTTTGTTGTCGGTTGTAGGATTGTATAATCAGCTTATCTTCAGCGTGAACTTCTTTTTTTGTAAAGTTGTCTTTACTTTGCTGTGACCTTCCTTGGTATAGCGTTAGTGCATAGTAATATTCCCTCATATGCATAATAATTACATTTCTTTCAAATTCATCGTCCCTATCAATTGATACTAAGACACTTCTAATCCATGAATAATATAGAGCTGCATAAAGGGGGTATTTGTAAGTCTTTTGTCGACCAACAATACTCAGCATGTGGGTATATGCCTTGTAAGTGTCATCGCTTACAGATTGGTTGGATCGCTTAAAAATTTCAAATTGTGTAAAAGGCGCCGTAGGTGACTCTCTGTAGTTTGAGTTCATGCATTGCATAATTCTAGGTGTTAAGCCTTTTTCATTTATGACGTATATTAGGTCTTCATACAAAGCTTTTATGTGGTCGACACTCGCGAGTTTTAAAATTACTACAATCTCTTCGTCCATGCTGTAAATTTCTCGCTTGTCGTTAGTAAGTAGTGGGTTTTCAATTGTAGGTAAAAGTGGATGGTTGATATGGTGGATGCTTTTCATATCATTCCAATCAACTGACAGTAAAAATGAAGTCAATGACATTTTAAACCACCTTTAAATGTTTAACGCTGCTAGATAGGCTCATATTGCCCGTGGCGGCTTCTTCTATGTGATTTGACCACCACGCCATCATGGTTCGGCGTTGTGCGATGTATTCGGCTCTGTTGTAGGCTCTACGCACTTCATTTTTGTCTAGGTGTGCGAGTGCAGCTTCGATAATGTCGGGGGCAAAGCCCTGTTCATTTAACGTGGTGCTAGCGATAGAGCGTAAGCCGTGGGCAACCAGCCTACCTTTAAACCCCATGCGAGTGAGTGCCATATTGGCGGTTTGCTCGTGAATGTGTTTTTTGGGGTCTCTGTCGGCGGGGAAAACATACTCCCTATGACCGCTAATACTTTGCATAACATCCAATAACGCGATTGCTTGCTCGCTTAATGGGATGGTGTGGGTGCGTCTCTTCTTCATACGCTCTTCGGGGATATGCCATAGTTTGTTGTCGCGGTCTATTTCTTCCCATTTCGCCCCTGCTGCCTCGCTAGGTCTTGTCATGGTGTGTAGCTGCCATTCAATTAAACAGCGTGTGACACGCTTTATACTGGCGGTATTAAGGGCGCTCATTAATTCGGGTAGCTGTGCTGGCTTTAGGGTGGGCATATGATTTTTTTGTGGTGCTGAAAACGCTTTGCTGATGCCTGCCAGTGGGTTGTGATGAATAAAGCCGCTATTCACTGCATGATCCATGATTTCATTAATACGCTGGCATAGGCGTTTAATGGTTTCTAGGTTGCCTCTCGCGGCTATTGGCTTGAGTATGTCTATGGTGGTGGGTGCGTTTATTTTGTATATGGGGGTGTTGCCAATGTGCGGGAAAATATGCTTTTCCAGTGATCGCCATATGTCTTCTGCATAATTGGGGGTGACGGTAGTTTTTTTGATGTTAAACCACTGTTCGGCAATGTGGGCTAGGGTGTTGCTGTTGGCGGCTTTGACTAGGTTATCGTTTTCTTTTTTGTCTTCTATGGGGTCTATGTTTTTCTGTATTAGGTCGCGTAAACGGGATCGCTCTATTCGGGCATCTTTGAGTGATACCGTATCGTAGCTGCCTAAGGATATTTTAAGGCGCTTTGAAAAGTAAGGTTTTGTGAAGTTAAAAAACCATGTTTTGGTGTCGTTGGGTCGAATGCGTAGATTTAAGCCGCCGCCATCGCTAAGGGTGTATTCCTTGTCTTTGGGTTTAGCCGCTTTTATCCGTTTTTCGTTGAGTGGTGTAATGATTTTAGGCATTTTATGTAACCCCAGTTATGTAACCCTGCTTATAGGGTACGTCTAGGGTTGTAAAAAGTCTAGGTTGTTATGGATATTTGTAGAACCTGCTGGGCATAAAAAAGCCCGTAAATCGTTAGAAATACAGGCTTTTTTGGTCTTTTTGGGTTCTTGTGAAACCCTTATATGGTGGAGGCGGGGGGATTTGAACCCCCGTCCGCCAGCACTCCGTCCTCGGCTCTACATGCTTAGTTTCCGTTAATTGATTTAACCGCATACAGCCCAACGGGCAGGACGTAATTGGCGATCTCAGTTAAAGTTTAACAGTGAAACCCTGAGTATGAGTTACTGCGATTCTGTTCTATATGACAGTCAGTAGCGCGATACAGACACCTTGCTAAAGACCGCTAGGACCGAAGTCACTAGAAATGGTTTTCAAAAAACTGCTTACGCAGCTAGTTGAGCACCATCGTAGTTAGCATCATTTGCAACTATAAATTTGCAGCTTTGGATTTACGTGATTGCTACCATCACGACATGCACCTTGGGTTTTGTTACCGGCGTCGAATCCTAATCGCCCCCTTTCTTTGTATAATCGTCGAATACTGCGTTGCGCTACGGCTCAGAAATGCTCACATACTACGACCACCATGGACGGTGGAAGTGCAGATATTGCAGGAGCAAATATCTGCCTGTACGCTCCGCTTTCTTCCCCTTGCGCGTCTTGTCTTCGACGATTCTACTTCGAAACTTTCTTCGTAGAATATCGCTACTCTTCGTTGCTGTTCGGCTCAGAAATGCTCACGTACTATTATACGGTCCGCTTTCTTCCCCTTGCGCGTCTTGTCTTCGACGATTCTACTTCGAAACTTTCTTCGTAGAATATCGCTACTCTTCGTTGCTGTTCGGCTCAGAAATGCTCACGTACTATTGTACGCTCCGCTTTCTTCCCCTTGCGCGTCTTGTCTTCGACGATTCTACTTCGAAACTTTCTTCGTAGAATATCGCTACTCTTCGTTGCTGTTCGGCTCAAGGTTGCTCATGTACTAATGTACATTCCGCCCCTTTCTCCTCTCGCGCCTTGATTAGCAACATTCTACTTCGAAATGCTTTCTACGTAGAATCGCCCTATGCTCCGCTTATTTGCCTTGCTTAGAGCGATTTTACTCGAAATACTTTTTCGCTATTTGCCTTAATTAAAGACATTCAGGTATTCTACTCGCTATAGTGTGCTTTCGCACGTGTTACTCGGTGATTATTTTTGCCTTGTCTGGTTGATGTTATTTAATTGGTGAGAGGGTGGTGATGTTTCGGTGGTGTTTGTTTTTATTGTTGGGCGCGGTAGTGGTGTTGGCAGCTGTGGTGATGGTGGTTGAACCTACTGCTAAAAAGAGGTTGGGTAAGGATGAGGTGGCGAAGGTGTTGCCGGCGTTTACCTTGCGTGATGGTATGACGGGTGAAATGTTGGGTCGTCGTGATTTGCTAGGCGATAAGTTGTTGTTGAATGTGTGGGCGACGTGGTGTGTGGCTTGCCGTGAGGAACATCCGTTTTTAGAGACGTTGTCGGAAGAGGGTGTGCGAATTGTGGGTTTGTATTACCGCGATGCGCCAGAGTCTGCAGATGAGTGGCTTGCGGCTAGGGGCAATCCTTATGTGATTAATTTGTTAGATATACGAGGAGTGTTGGCGGATAGGCTGCCGGTGCGTGGGGCGCCGGAGACGTATTTTGTGGATAGTCGTGGGATTATTGTTTATAAGCATTCAGGGGTTGTAAGTGCGGAAAATTGGCCGCAATTGAATAAAATATATTCGTCCATGCATTAAGTCTGTGTTATTTTCTTGGGGGTAATATTTGCGATAGTATCTTGCTGGTCTCCCCCCGCATCACTTTTAGTAATTCCTCTCGTGCAACTAGGCTATCTAATCCATGTTTTTCTACTAAAAAAGTTTGTAATTCGCTAAAACGTTTGCGACGTTTTTCGCCTTTGGCTGATAGATCTCGTCGATCATTGAAGGCATCCATTAGGGTGGAGCCACAGGTGCAGTTGCGAAATAGCTCTACAATCATCGAGCCATCATCATCCAAGCTTTGCTTAAGTCCGCTAACGCTAGGGCGTAATTTTTCGGTTTCTAGAACAAATTCTTTTGCATTTTCAAAGGTGCGACCACAGGTATTACATTTTTTTGGAAAGGCCGAATTAGCTAAGGCTTGAAGGCCCTTATATAGTCCATCTAAAGAAAGGTCGCTCATGGCTCTATCCTTTATATCGTTGGTTATGATGAGTATAGACGAGCTTATATATTTTAAAAGTGAATTTGTGATGATATTCTGTAATACGGGTATCACAATGTTTGAGATAGGTAAGGGGCGTATTTGTTAGTGTGGATTGCTTCCCCTAATATAATTTATAGTCATGCTTGCTTAATTATAAGGATAGGGGAAGTGTCGATGAGCAGGAGTTGGCGGGTTAGTGTGTACTTTTTATGAGCGTATCATTATCGTTGGTTATGTTGCATCACACGTTGCTTTTGACGATCCCAGTCTTTCTCTTTTTCTGATTGGCGTTTGTCATGCTGTTTTTTACCGCCAGCAATGGCAATTTTACATTTTACCATATGACGTTTCCAATATAACGCTAGCGCTACAACGGTGTGCCCTCTTTGTTCGGTGGCGACTTCTAGTTTACGAATCTCTTTACGATTTAATAGTAGCTTTCTTTGTCGGTTGGGCTCTACTACAAAGTGGGTAGAGATGGTGTTAATGGGCTGTATTTGTACGTTCAGCAGCCATGCTTCACCATTTTTGAGGAAGACGTAGCTGTCAGTGATTTGTCCTTTGCCTGCGCGTAGGCTTTTGACTTCCCAGCCTTGCAGGGACAACCCCGCTTCAAATTGTTCTTCAATATGATAGTCAAAGCGCGCTCGTTTGTTTTGAGCGATAGTGTTTTCGGATGTTTTGGGTTTTTTAGCCATAGCCGAAAATTATAACGTTTACCGTTAGTGAAGGATACCGCTTTAGTGACTGATTTCGTGCTGACGAGGTCGTTTTATGCGTGTTAAGATGTTATACCGCCACAAGCAATATGGTGTATGGCTTGCTGAGCTTATTAAGTAATAAATATAATAAGAATTGACTGTCTCTGGAGAATGTCATGGATGTTCAGCAAAAGGTGAATGGTGTTTGGGGTTCGCGCTGGGTATTTATTTTAGCGGCCACAGGCTCTGCTGTAGGTTTAGGGAATATTTGGAAATTTCCTTATATTACCGGTGAAAACGGTGGCGGAGCGTTCGTACTGGTTTACCTGGCGTGTATCGCCTTGATCGGTGTGCCCATTATGATTGCCGAAGTAATGCTGGGGCGTCGTGGCCGCATGAGTCCGATCAATAGTATGTTGCTGCTAGCGCGTGAGTCGAATGCATCGCATTGGTGGGCAAGTGTAGGTTGGCTTGGCACTTTGGCAGGCATCTTTATACTCTCTTTTTACAGTGTGATTGCTGGCTGGGCTTTGCAATACATGTCGTTGTCAGCGGGTGGTGAATTTCATCAAATCACTGGGGAAGCTTCAGGTGCTGCGTTTTCTGGTTTATTGGCCGATGTTGGTTCTTTGGTGACATGGCATACAGTATTTATGGTGTTGACCTTATTTATTGTGATGGCTGGCGTTGTTAAAGGCTTGGGCAAGGCTATTTTGGTGATAATGCCATTGCTTCTTGTTCTGCTATTGGTCATGTTGGGTTACAGTATTACTGAAGGGAACTTTGCCGCGGGCTGGAACTTTTTGTTTGCGTTTGATGCGTCTAAGCTTGAGTGGAATTCAGTTTTAGTTGCTTTGGGGCACGCTTTCTTTACCTTGAGTCTAGGTATGGGCGCCATCATGGCGTATGGCTCATATATGCCAGAAGAAAAAGTCTCTATTGGCAATACCGTTATTATTATTGCAGTGCTGGATACATTAATAGCCCTTATTGCGGGCTTGGTTATCTTCCCTATCGTATTTGCTAACCCTGCTATCGAGCCAGGTACTGGGCCGGGTTTGCTCTTTGTGAGTTTACCGGTTGCTTTTGGTAATATGGTCGGCGGCCAGATATTCGGTTTTATATTTTTTGCGTTGGTTGCGTTGGCAGCATTAAGTTCGGCTATTTCGATTATAGAACCTACCGTTGCTTGGTTGGTTGAAAGCCGTGTGGCGTCACGTATTAAAGCAACTTTAGGCTTAGGTTTTACAATATGGTTTGTAGGCTTGGGGACAGTGTTCTCATTTAACCATTGGGCAGACTACACCCTATTTGGTAAAACCTTTTTCGATAGTTTGGACTACTTAACGGCCAATGTTATGTTGCCATTAGGTGGGTTGCTCATTGCTGTTTTTGTTGGTTGGTTTATGAATGCGGGGGCTATTGTTGAAGAGCTTGGCCCTATTGATCAAGGCGGATATAAGTACTGGTTACGGGTTTTACGTTATGTGTCACCAGTATTGCTGGCTATTGTATTTGTGATGTCTTTAATAGGTTAAATGGGTAGAAAGTAGTTATGGTAACAATTGCGCGCTCTGCACTGGTTGAGTATTCAGCCCCGCAGATGTTTGCTTTGATTAACGATATTGAAGCTTATCCTCAGTTTATGTCGGGTTGTTTGGCCGCAGAAATTATCAATCAAACAGATGATACGGTTGAGGCCAGGTTAACCTTAGGCAAATCGGGCTTTCAGCAGAGTTTTGTCACGCGTAATACCCTGGTTCCGCCGGAGGCCATGCTCATGCATTTTGTTGAAGGGCCATTTAAAACATTTGAAGGCCGATGGCAGTTTGATGCGTTATCAGACGCCGCTTGTAAAGTCAGCCTATACTTGGAATTTGAATTTTCTAGCCCCATATTGGCGATGACTTTAGGGTCGTGGTTTGAGAGAAAAACTAATCAACAAGTTGATGCTTTGTGCCAGCGTGCGGATGATGTGTATAAAGCCAATAGCTAGGAGCCTGTCGGACTTAGGAAGAACCTACTGCAGCAGCAAGAAATCGGTGCCTCGCTACGATCCCCTCAGTCCGACAGCCTCCTAGTCGTCGGCCAAACCGATAGTGGATAAAAATAGTGGATAAGATAAGGAGCAATAGTGTGTCAGAAAATGAAATGATTGAAGTGGAAGTCGCTTATGCGCTTCCAGATAAACAAAAGATTTATGGTTTGTTGGTTGAAAAAGGCACTACGGTTCTAGACGCTGCCAAGCAATCGGCAGTATTAAAAGATTTTGGCGATGTTGATTTAGAAAGCGCCAAAATGGGAGTTTTTGGGCAAACAATAAAAGCGCCTGCACAACATATATTGCAAGCAGGCGAGCGGGTTGAGATTTATCGCCCGCTGATTGCTGACCCTAAAGCCGCACGTCGACAACGTGCGGAAAAAGCTGCCTTAAAAAAGACGTAAGAGCTACTCGCCATTGTTTATTATTTTCGTTACCATTTCGTCTTTGAATACAATAGTAATATGCTGCTCGATCTTAGTGCCTTCTTTGGTGTCTACACTATAGAAGTAATCCCAGCGATTTTGATTAAAAGTATCGACCAGTAGCGGTGAGCCTAATGTGCGTTGTACTTGTCGCCGATTCATGCCAATAGTGACTGTCCCCACCTTTTCCTTGGTGACCAAATTGCCTTGAGGGATATCAACTCGATAAGAACCGGGTAGTAACCCAGAACATGCAGACAGCAAAACAGCAACGGAGACAGCTAACACAGACAACATTTTTTTCATTACAGGGGTTCCACCTAATAGTACGATCGGAGATAATACTCGAATTATATAACTAATTTGACGTAAGTCGAAAAAAAACGCAAGGATTTAATGATATGTCGAGCGAAAATAATGAGTTACGCAAAGCTGGGCTCAAAGTTACCCTGCCGCGAGTAAAGATTTTACAGATACTAGAAACCTCACTACAGCGTCATTTAAGTGCTGAAGATGTATACAAAGAGCTGCTAGACTCCAATGATGATGTGGGCTTGGCAACGGTCTATCGCGTGTTAACTCAGTTCGAAGCTGCAGGTTTGGTTGAGCGGCATAACTTTGATGGTGGGCATTCCGTTTTTGAGCTAGACAGAGGTGAGCATCACGACCATATGGTCTGTGTAGAAACAGGCAAGGTGATTGAGTTTCATAATGAACAGATAGAAAGTTTGCAGCAAAAAATAGCCGAAGAAAATGGCTATGAGTTGGTAGAACATAATCTTGTGCTGTACGTTAAGCCATTAAAAACATAGACACGCAAACGTAGCCTCTCCACACTATACCTATCCATCGTTAGCTTGTTTCATGCGCGACCGGATATGCGCAAATGACTAGTAAGCTGTTCGAGAATAAGGGTCGCAGCGAGGGGTAGCGATTTTGCGTCAGCTTTTTTCATGAATTGAGGAGAATAGTGGTTCTATTTGCCAAAAGTAGGCGACATTAAACAACGAAAATCTGGCCAAAATTCGCTTTTCCTCGTAGGTTTTTATTCTCGGGCAAGGCGCTAGTTAGTGCCCATCTAGAAATAGGGCTCTGCTGCGGATAAATATAAAAATAAATGCGGCCATCTTCGCACCACCAGATGTAGTTATTGCAATAAGCAAGCGCCTGTATCGAGTAGCGCCCATCACTAAATAGGAATGACCATTGTTATTCCCCCTCGCGACGAGCCGTTTATGGATGGACACTAGCTAATCGAATATGATTCTGTCTGTTCGAGCACAATCAACATCAACATGAGTTAGGCTACGTGACAGGACCTTTCCATCATTTCCTTAGCGTGAGCGAGTGATTGCTGGGACACACTACTACCGCTTATCATGCGTGCGATTTCTTCAATTTTTTCTTCTGCCTGTAAGTCGACAATAGTGCTCTCGGTACTTTCTATTACTTTGTTGTTTTCGCCATTACGAGTGCTGGATGACTTGCTGACTCGCCAGTGTTGGTGAGCTTTACTAGCTACTTGCGCTAAGTGAGTCACGCATAATACTTGGCTGCGATTACCCAGTTGTGCGAGCAAACGACCCACCACATCAGCGGTTGCGCCACCAATACCTACATCTACTTCATCAAACACGAGTGTTGCAACATGAGATGTCTGTGCGGTTGCTACCTGAATCGCTAGGCTGACCCGTGATAGCTCGCCCCCTGAAGCCACTTTGGCGAGAGATTTATGAGGATGGCCGGGATTAGTGCTGATCAAAAACTCTATTTGATCAATACCATTTGCGCTCTTGCTCGTGTCATCGCTAGATATACTGGCGACAAAATCAGCGTTAGCCATAGACAGCGTGGCCAGCTGTTGATTAACCTGCTGGGTAAGCTGTTGCGCTGCGTGATGCCTTTGCTTAGATAATTTTTTAGCATGAACCAAAAAAGCTTTTTGAGCGGAAGCCACTTTGTTCTCTAAGGCTTCAAGGTGCTCGTCGCCGCCTGATAATGATGCAAGCTCTTTTGCTAATGTGTGATGTTTTTCTAGCAGCTTTTCAGGTGTAATATGGTGCTTACGGGCTATATCATAGCTAGCGGATAAACGGTCGTTAATATCGCTCAGTCGTTCAGGGTTTAATTCTGTATTGTCTACTTGGTAACGAATTTCAGAATAGGCTTCTTCAACATGAATCATTGCATTATTAAGCAGTTGTTCCGCATTAATGAGCGATGCACTTTTGGGGGTGATCTCGTGTATTAGTCGTAATGCCTGAGATAAGCTGGGCTGTAAGCCGTGGTCTTCGTTGTCGCAGCACTCTGCGAGCTGCTGGCTTTTATGGATTATCGTTTCAGCGCTATCCAACATTTTTTGTTCAGCTTCTAATGCTGCCAATTCTCCTTCAGTTAAGTTGAGCTGATCTAGTTCTTCTACTTGGTAGCGTAATAATTGGTAGCGTGCCTTGGTTTCATCTGCATTGTCTCGTAGTGATATCCATTGGGCATGCAACGACAACCATTTCTGATGTGCTTGTTTAACCGTACTCACTAGAGGCTGGTGTTGAGCAAATTCATCAAGTAAACGTTGATGTGTTTGTTTTGATAGCAGCGACTGATGGGCATGCTGACTATGAATATCGATTAAATACTCGCCCAGTGCTCGAACTTGTTGCAGCGTAGCGGGCTGAGCATTAATAAAGCATCGAGAACGACCTTCGGCAGTGACCACCCTTCTCAATAGGCATACATCGTCATGATTAAGGTCGTTATTCATAAGCCATGCTTGAGCGTCGGGTAAGTCATCCAGACAGAATGTTGCCGTGATATCGGCGCGGGGACTGCCATAGCGCACACGATCTGCATCAGCTCTTTCACCTAATGTCATTGCTAGTGCATCGAGTAAAATAGACTTCCCGGTGCCGGTTTCGCCGGTGATGGCGGTCATGCCCGCTTTTAAGTCTAAATCTAGGTGTTCGACTAGGGTGAAATTGTTGATCGTGATATGCGTCAACATGGGCAGTTCTCTCAACGTTATAGGGTTTTTGATTTTAGGCGTCATCAATATTTACCACACATTGCAGTCTACAAAATAACGCATGGTTATTTATACAGTATTTCATGCTGGCTGCCAACTTTTTCGTCAAAGAGCAATAAATCACCATAAAATCTAAGGTTATGCTTGAAACCATCCAAATCGTCCCTATATATGGCGCAGTATAATGATGAGTTGCATCTTGATAGATGTTACCGATCTTCTTTAACCTGAAATGACTCATTCTTACTGGGGAGTCATTACAGTTATCGAAGCTAAGGGCAATAAACAGCACAAATAGCAGACAAAAGCATAGAGGAAAAACGCGTGACAAATGAATCAGAAGGAAAAGTAGTCGAATCCGTTGTTGAAAGTGAACCAGTGGCTGGTCAATACGAAAGCAATGATTCAGAACCAGATAATATGGCAGGTCAGCAATCTGAAGAGAACTTAGAAGCAGAATATTCAGGCGATTCGATTGGCGATGTCTTGGGCGAAGAAATTACTTCGTTAAAAGAGCAGGTATTGCGTGCTCATGCTGATGCGCAGAATACACGACGTCGCGCAGAGCAAGATGTAGAAAAAGCACGTAAGTTTGCCTTAGAGAAATTTGTGGCTGATTTGTTGCCCGTTGCAGATAACTTAGAGCGTGCTATTGGAGCAGGTGATGCAGAAAACGAGACTCAAAAAGCAGTGCTTGAAGGCGTCGCGTTAACGTTAAAGTCACTACAGGATGCTTTGAAAAAGTACAAGGTCGAAGTGGTTGACCCCGCAGGCGAACCCTTTGACCCACAACTACATCAGGCAATGACGATGGTGCCCAACCCTGATATGGAGCCCAATACTGTGATGGATGTGTTCCAAAAAGGCTACACCTTGAATGGCCGCTTAGTGCGTCCAGCTATGGTGGTGGTATCTAGCGCGCCTTAAGTAAGGTCGCAGCACATTATTGAATGTAATCATCGAATGTGATTATTTATTGTAAGAAAAATCACTGTTGGCCTTGAAAATAAGTATCTCAGGCCAATATTAGAGACAATGAAGAAAACCCTTGCAAAAAGAATGGTTTTTCGACCCTTTTAACAGCGTGCACTCAGTGCATAACAAATAAATATAGTGGAGACCCCTGATGGGTAAAATTATTGGTATAGATTTAGGTACAACCAACTCATGTGTGGCGGTATTGGTAGACGGCAAATCAAAAGTTATTGAAAACGCTGAAGGTGATCGCACAACACCTTCAATAGTTGCATTTACTGAAGATGGTGAGATTTTAGTCGGGCAAAGTGCTAAGCGTCAGTCAGTGACTAATCCGACGAATACATTAAACGCAGTAAAGCGTTTGATCGGCCGTAAGTTTAAAGATGATGTCGTACAAAAAGATATCTCTATGGTGCCATATAAAATTGTCGCCGCAGACAATGGTGATGCATGGGTAGAAATTAAGGGCGACAAAAAAGCACCGCCACAGATTTCTGCTGAAGTGTTGAAGAAAATGAAAAAAACTGCCGAAGATTATCTTGGTGAAGCAGTCACCGAAGCGGTGATTACTGTTCCTGCTTACTTTAACGATTCTCAGCGTCAAGCGA